>JANNLP010000805.1:0-8571 GCA_031396905.1 Gemmataceae bacterium | reverse complement strand
TGTTGACGGATCAGGATCGTCCTGCCACACCCGCATTCATTTCTCGACTCGAACTACTCGGCTGGTCCATCGCGCGCAGACCAATGAAAGCCGGCAACCCAGGACAACGCCGCGAGCAAGGCACACTGTACACCATCACGCGGCCTAAGTAGCTGAAAGTCGCAAGATCACAAGTGATGTCGCATTAAAGAGGGCATGGCACACCATCGGCGCCACGACGCCTTGGGTGCGCCAGCCGAGCCAGCCCAAGACCAAGCCAAATGCAAACAGCGGAACGGGGTCCGGCCAGCTTGATGAATGAAATGCGGCGAACAATAGCGATGTTCCCACGACGCCGCGATAGGAAGCCTGCGCGGGCATGGCGTTTCGCGCCATGGGTGGAAACAGCCACGGCCAACGTCCCGACCAGTTCCGCAGTCGCGATTCGAGAAGCCAGAACAACGCGATCGACAACGCCACGAAGCTCGTGCATGCAATGATTTTCGGGATTCCCATATTGGCGAATAGCGCTGCCGGCGCGATCAGAGCCAACGCGGCTGCCAAGTCGCCGCCCCACGGCCGACGAGTCAGCCACGGTTGTAAACACCCACGAAAGAAAAGTTCCTCGCGAGCCGGCGCCATCAATACCGCCTCCAACGTCACAAGCGCCCATAACTCGGAGTTCACAGGCTGCCCGCGTAACAAGTCGATGAGAGTGTGCTCCGTCAGCGGCGTATCGATCAGTTGTTGAGCGATGAAGCGCACGGACGCCTGAATGGCCATGACGAACGTTGTTGCCACGAGCCATGTGGCACAGCCAATGCGAAGATCGCGCCATACGGCACGCCAGGAATTCACACCCAGGGGCAGCGTTGTCCCCGTCAACTCCCGCATCATGGCCTTGCACAGGGCGATCTGAAAGGGAAAACAAATCAGCGATGCCAGCAGCATTTCAATCGCATGGTCGGTTCGATCGCTCTTTGCAGACTTCAGAGATTCAGCCACCAATTGCTGCGGCAACCAGAACAACATGAAGCACCATAGGCACAGTCCAGCGGCCCAGGGTACGGCCCGAAAGCGTTGAACTGGTAAAACAAGCGTAGGGTGCCTACGAAACATGGCGAATAGGCACGCGGCTCCTGCAAGAATGGCGGCGGTGGCCAATCCACCCAAGGCAATGCGTTCAGACGTGAATTCAACCATCGTGTTTCCGAGGGACCAGTGACCAACCGCCTCGCCGAGATTGTAGCGAACCATCCGCTCATCGCCGCGCTGCGGCAGGCGTTGCCGCGGCACAGTGGCAGCGTTGTCGCCGTGTCCGGCGGCCCCGACAGCGTCGCCTTATTGGCCGCGCTGCACGCCATCGGTACCACGCCACTTATCGCCGCTCACATCAATCATCACCTGCGCGGCAGCGAAAGTGATGCGGATGCCACGTTCGTTGAGAATCTCGCCACCCAATATTGTTTACCGTTTCGCGCGGACAATGCCCCGATTCCCCACGGCGCGAGCATCGAAGCGACAGCGCGACAGCTTCGCTATGAAAAACTACTCGTCATCGCAAAAGCGGCAAACGTCTCGACCATTGCCACCGCCCACACCCTTGACGATCAAGCCGAGACCGTGGTCATGCGATTGCTGCGAGGTACAGGCCTCACCGGACTTGGCGGCATTCCGCCCGTCCGCCGTTGGCGCGGCATCCGCATCATTCGGCCGCTGTTGGCGGTGCGACGAAATGTGGTGATGGACTTCCTCAATGTCGCCGGGTTGACCTATCGCACGGACGCCAGCAACGTTGACCTGCGTTTCACCCGCAATCGCATCCGCCATCAGGTCATGCCGGCATTGCAACAATGTGCGCATCCGCAATTGGTTGAGCGCTTGGGTCGTTTAAGTGGTGAAGCGCGGCAATTGAATCGGGCAGCCAAACAGCAAGCGCGCGACGATGTTCTCAGCTGCGAGTTGGCCCGTGCCGGCGAGCTAACCATCTTCGACTCAGGGAAGTTATCTGCATTGCCAGTCAACCGCGTCCGTGAACTTTGGCGTGCCGTATGGCAACGCGAACGCTGGCCTATCGGCGCCATGACGCGCCGTCACTGGCAGCGGTTAGCCGAGGTGTGCCAAGGGAAGGAATCTGCAGTTGATTGCCCCGGCGGCATTCGCGTGAGAAAGTTGGACAGAGTTGTGCGCGCGGGACCGAATGCATGAGTCGGTTAGGCAACTTGCTTCGGTTTGCGAAGACCAAACAGCCTTGCTTTGCCGGCCTGGCACTTCGCGCCTTCGAGGGCGGCGCGTTCCTTGTCGTTGAATAACGCCATCGCTTTGGATTTGTGCCGTTGATCGCGTGTTGCCATCCGCGCTTCAAACCGACTTTGCAATAACACGCCGGCAATGCTGCCGATGGCAACGAGAGCATTCAATAGCGGCGCTTTGGTTTTTGCGAGCGTAATCACGTCCATCTTCAGAAACCGCGAACCCAGAATCAGACCACAGTAAGTCAGTAACATCATGCCGACGAACCCGAAGACGGTCAGTGTCCACAGTTTGAACAACACCACGCACACGAGACCGCCGACGAGGTATGCCAGCAGCGGTTCCGGAAAACTCGGGACAAAGGTCTGCAACGCGACGGCAACTGCCAAGCCGCCGCTGACGAAGGCGACGAACCGACCCAATTCTAACGAGAGCACGCCGGCCGAAAGTCCCAAAAGCAGGCCAGTGACCAATGGGTGCGTGCCCGAAGCGCGGCCCAGGTACAACCCGTACAATCCGAATCCGACCGTGGATGCCAGCGCGAACCAGAACGTTCGCTTCATCCAACCGGTGAACCAGAGTAGCAGGCCCAATAGGAATCCACAGCACACGGCCCCAAATGAGAGGCGAGCGACTTCGGCCAGAATATCGGGTGCTACCAATTGCATGCCGCGTCCTAACGGTCCGAGCGGACCATAGCGGGGGGTCGGCCGGGCGTCAACCCGGTCCGCCTGGCACGAAATCGCTGGTCATGCTTGACTCCGCTGGCGGCACACGATTAGATTGAGCTAATAATCCGTAGGCGGGAGCCGGTTGGGCTGCGCTCCCAGCGAGTTCCCCAGCGCACGAGGCCGGGCGTGAAGGCCATCATCAGCGACATTCACAGCAACCTGGAGGCTCTCCAGGCTGTGTTGGCCGACATCAAGCAGCAGGGCGTCGAGACGATTTATTGTCTGGGCGATGTCGTCGGGTATGGCCCCAACCCCCGTGAGTGCGTCGATTTGATCATGGACTTTCCGGTGGTCATTCTCGGCAACCACGATCAAGGCGCGATGTTCGATCCGGAAGGCTTCAACGCCTCGGCGGAGCGGGCCATTTTCTGGACCCGGTCGCAACTCGAATCAGCCAGCGAACGCAGTGAAACGAAAGAGAAGCGCTGGGAGTTTCTCGCCGAGCGACCACGTTCGCACCGTGAAAACGGCTTCCTGTATGTGCACGGCTCGGCCCGCAACCCGCTCAACGAATACGTCTTTCCCGAGGACATCTACAACCAGCGGAAGATGGAGCGCATCTTCGCCCTGGTTGAACGCTATTGCTTCCAGGGTCACACCCACGTTCCGGGCGTGTTTACTGAGAACATGCAGTTCCACAGCCCGGACGAGATGGACAGCGTTTATCGCCTGGATGGCCGCAAGACGCTGTGCAACGTCGGCTCCGTAGGCCAGCCGCGCGACGGCGATTGGCGGGCCTGCTACATCCTTGTGGACGACGAGACGATTCGTTATCGCCGGGTGGAATACGATGTCGATGCGACGGTGAAAAAGATCTACGCGGTGCCGGAATTGGAGAACTTCCTGGGCGACCGATTGCGTGAAGGTCGGTGAGGGCTGCAATACCGCCCGGGTTTGAGCGAAAACCATAAAGTAGTAGTTGATGTTTGATTGCTCACCGGCGAGTTCGCGATGCAGCCACAGGCTCCTGTAAAAAACTACATTTTCTTCTTTGCCAGCGTCATTGCCCTGATGTGGGGCTGGAACACGTTCAAGGTGTGGAAGTGGCCGCCACCGCCCAGGGCAGCCGTGACCCGCCCGCTCGAAGAATTGCCGAAGGTTGACCCCGCGGCCGTGGCAGCCCGCATTGCGGCAGCATTCACCGGTCGAGGTCTTGCCGACGCCGTCGATGCTTTGGCGCAGGCACGCATGGCACCGTTTGCCAAGCCCCCCGCCCCGGTCGTCAAAGCCAACCCTGAACCGGCCAAGCCAGCCGAACCGCCGATTGAAGTCACGCTGGGTGGCCCAAGTTTCGCCATCACGGCCACGCTTACCAATCAAGGCGCCGGCGTCCGCGAGTTGATTCTCAACCACTTTCCGACTGTGGATAAGTATGGCTTGCCCGACCCCGACAAGAAACCACTGGCCTTGATTCCGCGTATCGCCGGCGACCCACCGGCCTTCGCGGTCTATCACTATGCGAAAGCCGACGATGATGAGCCGCGACCGTTAGATACATTGGGTCGCGCGACATGGAAGATTGATTCCAAGGACATTCCCGCCGACAAGAAGCAGACAATTGTCTATTCGGCCGAGGTGCCCGAGTTCGGTGTACGCCTTGTCAAGACGTTTACGCTGGAGCCGGCGTCGTATCACCTGGGACTGAGCATTCGCGTTGAAAAGCTGGCCGGGGCCGAAGTCGGCACCAAATTCCGATATCAACTTGCCGGCGCTCGCGGCCTGCCCATCGAAGGTGAATGGTACGCGACCACTTATCGCACCACGTTCGTGGGATTGGTGGATAAAAGCGACGTGTTGTACCGTCTGACGGCCGACAACGCCTCGCTCAACCGCACTTCCGGCTCCGATCGTTATCGCAAAGATAATAAGCGCTTTGCCTATGCGGCCGTGGCCGTGCAGTATTTCACATCAGCCATTGCCGTTGATGACGTGGCTGAAGACGGAACCAAATTGTCTGCCGACAAGGTGGGCTTCCTGCAGTTCGCCCGCGCCACCGTGGAGGAAAGTCCCCAACCAGCCAAACCATTCATGGACGACATCACCATTCGCACCATTAGCGAGCCGCTGGAGTTGGCGGCCGGTGATGCGGTGGAACATCGTTATTTGCTCTATCACGGTCCGGTGAAGATTCGCCAGCTCGACCGCTTCCAAGGCGACCGAGCCGTGGCCCCCGAGTTGATCGACCGCTATGCGGACAAATTGAAGCTGGCGTCGCTGACCGACTACGGCACGTTTGGCTTCTGGACCGATGCCATCATCATCTTCACCAATCTGATTCACAAACTCGTCGGCTTGCTCACAAGATTTTTGCCCAGCGGACTGGCCATCATGGTGGTCACCATCTGCGTGCGCGGCATGATGTTCCCGATCAGCAAGCGCCAGGCGACATCCATGCAGAAGATGCAGGACCGGATGGCAAAACTAGCACCCGAAATGAAGGAAATTGAGAAGAAGCACAAAGACGATTTCCTGATGAAGCAGCAGGCCCAGCGCGAGTTGTATCGCAAGCACGGGGTTAACCCGGCCGCGGGTTTGAGCGGCTGCATGATGCTGATGCTGCAGATGCCAATCTTCATGGGCCTTTATTTCGCCCTGCAGGAGAGCGCTTTCTTTCGCCTGGAATCGTTTCTGTGGATTCGTAACCTTGCCGCACCGGATATGTTGCTGTGGTGGGGTGAAAAAGTCCCCTGGCTCACCGCACCGGATGCACAGGGCATGATCTGCTATCTCGGGCCATACCTGAACGTTCTGCCGATCATCGGCGCCACGTTGATCTTCGTGCAACAGAAGATGTCAATGCCTGCCGAGATGAGCGAGGAACAGAAGCAGCAATACAACATCATGAAGTACATGACCGGGTTCATGGCCCTGATGTTTTACCGCGTGCCGGCGGGACTGAGTCTGTACTTCATCTGTAGCAGCCTGTGGGGCCTGGCCGAGCGCAAGTTGGTCAAGAAGCTCATCGCCGACAAAAAAAAAGAAGATGACGCCAAACCCAAAACCGGCAAGGACGTCTCGAAGGGCAAAGCCAAGACCATCACGCCGCCCGGACGCTTGCAGGTATGGTGGGAAAAGCTCCTGCGCGACGCGTCTAAGAAGTGACCGGTCCGGGCATGTGGCGATGTCATGAGCTTTCACTTGGACGACACGATTGTCGCACAATCTTCCGCGCCTGGCCGCGGGGGACGGGCCATTGTTCGGCTCAGTGGACCGACCGCTCTCGAAATCGCTGAGATCGTCTTTCATTCGCCGACCGAAATCCTTCGCGATCAGCGCCATATCTATTCCGGCTTTCTTGCCCTCGGCGGCGTGTCGTCGCCGGTGTCGGCCGAGTTGTACTTGTTTCCCGGTCCGCGCTCCATCACGGGGCAGACGGTCGTCGAGATTCACATGCTGGCATCGCCGCCGTTGGTGGATCGCCTGTTAAACGACTTGCTGACGGCCGGTGCAAGAACAGCTCAGCCCGGCGAGTTTACGCTTCGCGGCTTTCTTGCCGGCAAACTCGATTTGCCCAAAGCTGAAGCGGTGCTGGCCACCATTGAGGCGAACGACCGCAACGAATTACAGTCATCGCTGCAACAACTGGCCGGCGGCGTTTCGCGTCCACTTGATGGCCTCCGGGAAGACTTGTTGAACCTGCTTGCTGACTTTGAAGCGGGCATGGATTTCGCCGATGAGGATCTGCAATTCGTCGCCAAGCCGCAAGTGCTGATTCGGCTGACCAAAGCGATGGCACAGGTCACGCTTGTCCAGAAGCAAATGCGCGAGCGTTCGATTTCCGGCCGGCCGTTTCGCGCCGCTTTGGTGGGACCGCCCAATGCCGGCAAGAGTTGTTTGTTTAATGCCATCACCGGGTCGAACGCGCTGGTCAGCCCCGTGCCCGGCACGACACGTGACTACCTGGTCGCCCGGCTTGATCTGGACGGCATGGCCGTTGAACTGATTGACACCGCCGGGCTGCGCGAGACCGACGACGATGTGGAAAAGGCAGCGCACTCCGTCGGTCGAGATGCGATTACGCGCGTGGACCTGATCTTGTTGTGCCGGACCGGCACCGATGAACCGAAGTTCCCCGTGACAACGCTTGCCGAGGTCATTCCCGTTGCCACCAAAGTTGACTTGGTGCCGCCGATACTCAACGTGTTGGCTACCAGCGCCGTCCGCGGCGACGGCATTGAAGCGGTGAAGCAACTCCTCACCAGCAAAGCTAAAGCGCGAAGCAACCGCGGACTCGCGCCGAGTCTGACCCGTTGCGGCCACCACGTGGAAAAGTGCCTCGACCACCTGCGCAAGGCACATCACTCGGTCCTGTTCGACGACCCTGCGGAGATTGCGGCGCTGGATTTGCGCGCGGCCTTGGATCAGTTAGGAGAAATGACTGGAGCCGTGTACACCGAGGACTTGCTGGGTCGCGTATTTAGTCGCTTTTGCGTTGGGAAGTAAATGGCGAGCGTCGGAGCGTAAGCCCCGACGTGGTCTCGCCAGTGTTTCCGCATTCGACTCCACGTCGAGCTGACGCTACGACGCTCGCCACGAATTCGGTCTCGACGCATCAGCCATACAGCGCCGCCGACACCAAACACATACCACGCCCAATAACCGAAGATCAATCGGCCATACCACGGGCCGTGCCACCATGCCAGCACATTGATTACAGTGCCAAATAGCGTCAGCCAGACGAACGATGCCATCAAGGTCGGCCGCTCGCGCAGTGCCAGCATCGCCACAAACATCAACGGCGCGACGAGCGGTACATACCAGCGCACTGACACGCATGCACCCGAATAGTTCCGTGACCCCGCCGCGTAAATCAACCACGCACCAAACGACCAGGCGAGACAGAGCAGAACCAATCCACGCCGTGGCATTCTTGGTCGCATCAACGTTGACAACACGGGCAGCGCGATCAGAAGTGGGAGGTTGAAGCCCCAGAAGCCCTTCTTGCCGACGAGCAGATCAATCGCGTACAAGACAAATGCAAATAGGGACGAGTGATTCCACGCGCCGCTCATCGTGGATGCATCAAATGGACAGCCCGGCCAGTTGAAATAATCTGCATTTGCATTCGCCGGCCGCCACGTGCCGCCGATGTGGTAGTTCAGAGCATGGTGCAACGCGGGAAAGACCAGGCTGCCTAATATGATCAGTACCGAACGAAAAACTGTCTGACGTCGCACGCGCAACACATGAAATGCGATATATGCCAACGTGCCGGCAATAATTACTGGTCCCGCGCCCAGATCAATCGTATACGCCAGGCCCGCCAACAAGCCAGCCCACACGAACGACGACCGTTCCAAAGCCAACAACAGAGCGGCCGTCACGCCCAACAGCATCTCAGGGTTGTTCACGGATCGTGAGTAAGGTAGCGCCAATGTGCTGGACGCGAATGCGGCAACCACCACGAGGCGATGCACGAGGGTCAAATCGATTCGTCGAGCCAGTGCATTCACGCACAATACGGCGAGGACAAAAGTCAGTCCGGATGTGCAAAGCGTCATGTACCAGCAGTACCAATCGGGACGCTCGGCAGCGCTGGGGCCGCCGCAGGCTCGCCACAGCCAATAGGGGCCGGCCATCAACAGCGCCGGCACGGGAGGCTTGTCAC
>JANNLP010000793.1:0-2074 GCA_031396905.1 Gemmataceae bacterium | reverse complement strand
AGCGTGGTGATGATATTTTGCCACAGTGGATTTCGCGTGGGTGGCCTCATGGGTCAGGCACTCTGGATCGTGTTGGCGGCGATCATCGCGTCGGGTGTATTCGGCTTGATCCTGCAACAGACATTGCCGGGTTTATTGAGCCGTAAGGTGCCCGAAGAAGCGTCGTACGAGCAAATCAACCACTATTGCGGCGTTCTGCGCAGTCGGGCCGACGATTTGTGCGACGCTTTGCAAACCGTCTTGATCCCAACCGATGCCGAGGATGATCCCCAGTCTCAGCTTTATGCCGCATACGAGAATCAACTCAGACCGTACTTTGCCGTGCCGCCGCAGGTGATCCCGTTTGCCGATGAACCGGCAACACGGGGATGGTTTGACCGGTTGCGTGAAACACTGCGGCTGGCCCCGCCGGTGAATGCTGACTCGGAAGCTGACCAACAGATCGAGAGTATTCGCATTCGCATCGACCCGGCCAAAGCAAAGGAACTGCTCCCGCGGCTCGATAAGCTGAAGTCGTCGGTAGCGCGGCTGTTCGACACGGTTGATACGACGGGTTTGGCACCCGCCGCCAAAGCCGCATTCAATGAACTGCATGCGCTGGCCGGCGATGCGGTGGATGCCGTTGCCGGCGTCGAACGGCTTTGCGCCGCCGCCTGGCTGGACGCCCTTGAAGAACTGTGCGTGCAGCGCGGCAGACTGCGAATGCAGGAACGCATCCACGGCTGGTTGCACGGCTGGTTGTTGCTCCATGTGCCGCTGTCGGCCGCGCTGTTGATCTTAACAGTAGCGCACATCGTGATGTCGCTCTATTACTGATCGGATGGCAGATGGATTCCGCCCGAGATCCGAAGACGTTTGTCTCCCGCTTCGAGCTGGATTACTTTCAGCGCGCACGCAAGATGCGCCGCTGGAAGTGGGCTATGTCGTTAGTCGCATTATTGCTTTCGAGCATCATGGTCGGAGCATTCGTAGCGCTTCCGCAATTGCACAGTGCATTTCAAGCCGCACCGGTGTCGCATTCCCACGCCGCCTTTGGCGACAACTGCGCGGCATGCCATGATCAACCATTCGGCACCGCTGGCCGTTTCTTTTCTAGTACTGGAGGCGGTACCGTCAGTGATGCGAAATGCCTGGCATGTCACGATGCCGGCCGCCATTCGCCGCACCAGCTTCATAACACCGGACTTGATGCTAAACAAGCGTCCGGTTGTGTCGATTGCCACAAGGAACATCGCGGCGATGCGCTCAGCAAACTGTCCGATCTGGCCTGCACAAACTGCCACGCTGATTTGAAGACTGATAACGGCAAAGCGAATTATCACACCAGGATAAATCACTTTGCAGACGGCCATCCACCATTCGGTAGCTGGAGAAAAACGCCGCTCGTTGATCCCGCCGGCGGCAAGTTCATGTTCAATCACAAGCGCCACCTGGAATTGGCCAACGAACTCGCCAGTGTCGCAAAGGAAAGCCGGCCAATGTTAATCGCAGAGGCAGAGAAACTGCGAAAACTCGATTGCGCATACTGCCACCAGACCGATGCCGACATGATGCGAATGCAGCCCATTCGTTACGATGACCATTGTGCGGCGTGCCATCCATTAAATGTGCAACCAATGCCTGCCGCACATTGGCCCAACGATGTCGCGGACACTTTTGCCAAACAGCCACTTGCCCATCCCGCACCTGGCGAAGGACCCGCGAAGATTCGAGCAACATTACTTGAGCGGTACTTGACCATGTCGAACCGTGCCAAGCTCGTAGCACCGGCAGGTGCCGAACCGGCTATTCTTCGCTCAATCGACGATCCAAAGGAGATTCAGGAGCGGGAACGTGTTGCTGCCGGGCGTGCCAAGCAAACTGAAGCTCAATTGTTCGATCGTGCCGGCACCGGTTGCGCACAATGCCATGTTGAAGTCAAGCGAGTCGATGGTCTGCCTGAATACGCGTATCCACATCAACAGCGAGGCCGGTGGAAGGATGAACTGGCTAGTTGGCCAACGAGTCGCCTGCGCGAAAAGTGCTATTCGGATGCGGCCAATCGTTGGCACCCATTGGCGACTTTCAATCACGC
>JANNLP010000422.1:0-2648 GCA_031396905.1 Gemmataceae bacterium | reverse complement strand
CTTGACCGGCAGTTGGTAAGGGCCATCGCGGATGTCGAGTTGGTGGAGCGTCGTGGTTCGATCAGGGCTGTTGGATTCGCCGACCGTGATTCGCACGATGGCTTGATGTTTTCCCTTGGCCAGGTCCATGCCACGCGGGTTCTCGAATGAAATGGTGAACTCGCCGGCCTCATTGGGGCGAGAACGTGCGAGACGGATCTTCGATGCGATGGCCGATTCTGCGGGTACGGATTCCGCAATCAATGATTGGCTGACATCCGGTTTCGGCGTGTTGCGGAGAGTCAGTGTTGCGGACTTCGCCGATAGGAGCTTATCTTTGCGCTCGATGACATTCGGTTGATCGGCTGTTAGATCAAGTACGCCGGCGGTACCGGCCATCGGCGTGGCAGTGCGGCCATGCATGCCGGGGCCGGCAACACGCAGCACCAATTCTTGCAGGCGAATCTCGCGGTCACCGAACCACGCGTGCAGATCGCCTTTGTCCGGCTTCTCGAAGCGCAGGGCCGCACTCGCCCACATGTCGTCCCACGGCGGTTTCGGGTTGGCCTTGCGTACCTCCAACTGATAACGGAATGTCGTTGGAATGTTCTCCAGGGTGAAGCGGCCCTGATCGTCGGCATAGGTTGAACACACCACGCCCGAAGAAGGCGGAATCTCCGCGCCGTTGAGCGATATGCCATATTTCGCCAGCGGAAGACCCTGCTCATCGATCAACTTGCCGCTGACTCGACCCGCTAGCCGCATGACGAAGTTCAACTCGACGGGCCGATCGGGCAAGACGATGCGTGATGCTTCGATGTTCCAATGTTTGGTTTCATCCGCAGTGAGGGCTTTCATGGCCGCGTAGCAGTTTCCCTGGCGATTCAGATTGGCTTCGAAATGGCCTGTCTTGTGCGCGCCAATCGTCGCTACTTGAAAATTAGATCCGCCTGACGTGTGGCTGCCCGGACCAAAATTCAACTCATACCGGCCGTCGTTGCCGCTGGTTGCGGAACCGGTGCGGAATAGCGTCCCAAATCCGCAACTCGCCGAAACCTCGACGCCGGCTAATGGCTTGCCGTCTTTGTCGGTCACCTTGCCAAACGCCCGCCAGGGCTGATTCCGCTCTGGGGCCGGTTTGCCTGCCGGAGGCTCTGGATCATCCGCGCAAGCCGAAACTGGCGTGGGAGTAATTCCAATGGCGAGAAACGAGGCGACCACGAACCCGCGAAAGCTACGATACATGTTTCGTATCTCCTTTACGGCGAAGGTGTTGTACGGAAACGAGTCGCCCTTCGGCTGAAGTTACGACGACAATCGCATGCTTAGGGATTGGAACAAATTGCCTGGTCGCAGGTCAATTTGCCACAGCGCTAGAAATTGACGTGTATGAAATGATCTTGTCTTCTCTGTGTTTTCCTCTGTGTTCTTTTTGCCTTTGTGGTGAGTTCTTAAGACCAACCACGAAGACACAAAGGGCACAAAGGAAGCACGAAGAAGACCAAACTGACCCACTATCGATCGCCAAATGGGGCGTAAGTCAAAAAATCTCGTGCCATCGTGTAAATAATTCCAATCGGCCGGCGAAATACTTTCTGTCGCACGTAATCCTGGGGCGGGCCGGCTGAGCGACCCCGGGTGAAAAGGTACAGCCGAGGGGGATCAACCTCATGTTCTTCTGCAAGAAGCTCGTGCTCATGGGCCTCGGAGCGGCTGGTGCCTTGGCTGTCACCAACGCTGTGTGGTCGGGTAGCATCAGCACTGCCTGGAAAAAGGCCCGTGTTTGCGTCGAACGGCAGATCGCGCCGGAGTTCGAAATCGAACGGCTCCGCGATCAGATCGCCAAGCTCACACCGGACATGAATCGGCACATCGAAAAAATCGCCGAAGCCACCGTCGAGGTGGGCAGCCTGGGTCGCCGGATCGAAATGGTCCAGGGCGAACTGGACAAACGGCAAAACGATATCCTCGTGAAAACTGAAAAAGTCGAGCAGGGACTCGTCCCCGTCGGTTATACGACCAACAATCTGAAGACCCGCCTGGCCGCCGACCTTCGCGCTTACAAGACCTGCGAGAAGGACTTGGCCAACAAACAGAAAATGCTCGAAGCCAAGAAGAAGATGCTCGAATCGGCCCGCAACCAACTCCGCGAAATCCAAACTGCCCGGGCGACGCTCGAAGTGCAGGTGGCGGAATTGGAAGCCGAGTTGATGAGCATTCGCACGGTACAGGCCGCTTCGACGATTCAACTTGACGACAGCCGCCTCGGCCAAATCAAGGGTGACCTCGAGAAACTCCGCGAGACCATCGATGTCGAACGGACTAAGATCGAGTTGACCGGCCAATTCCTTGGCGAACGCACCACCGAAGTGAAAGTCGAGTCAGGCACGGACATTGTTGAAGAAGTGCGAGCACACTTCAGCAGGACAACGGAGTCCGCGAAGAAGGCTGAGTAAGTAACTTCACCACGAAATACACGAAATACACGAAAGAAAACAAACTTACAGTTCTTTTTCGTGTGATTCGTGTATTTCGTGGTTCAATGAATCTTTCCGGCCCACCCGTGGCCCTTGGCGGGTGGGCCGTTGCGTATCCAGGGGCGAACCCGCAATACAATAACACTCATGCTCGGCACTGCTTGGATCACGATTCGGCAAGCGCGAGCGGCA
>JANNLP010000788.1:0-2011 GCA_031396905.1 Gemmataceae bacterium | reverse complement strand
ATGACGGAAACGCAGATGGTGGCGTTGAGCGCGACCGACGGCAAGCTCGCCTGGGAAACGCCGTGGAAGGCGGAAGGGCGCGGTCCGGGCCATTACAACGCATCCACGCCCGTCGTCGAGGGGCAGACACTTGTTTACGGTGGCGGCGTTCGCGGCATGCGATGCGTGAAGCTGGAAAAGAAAGGCAGCACCCTCGTCGGACAAGAAGTGTGGAGCATCAAGGATGGCGCTGTGCAATTCAACACGCCCATTACCCGCGATGGCCACCTGTTCGGTCTCACGCAAAACAATGAACTGTATTGCACGAATTTGGCCGACGGCAAGGTGACATGGTCGCAAGCCATCGGTGGCACGCCGCCTGCAAGCGGTGGCGGCCGACCGGGTGGTCCGCCCGGTAAAGGCGGCGACACGCCGAAGAACAAAGATGGTGAAGCGCAGAAAGGTAAAGGCGGCATGGGCAAGGGCGGTCGTGGTGGCCGTGGCAGCGGATATGGGTCCATTGTTGACGCCGGATCGGTGCTATTCGCACTGACGCCAACGGCCGAGTTGGTCGTGTATCAGCCCGATAGCAAGTCGTTTAAGGAACTGGCACGGTACAAGGTGGCAGAGTCGCCGACGTATGCCTATCCGGTCATCGCCGGCAAACGCATCTATGTGAAAGATCAAGACAATTTGACTTTGTGGACCATGAAGTAAGAGAAACCACAAAGACGCAAAGGGCACAAAGGAAGCACAAAGAAGAGTCTCTTCTTTGTGCTTCCTTTGTGATCTCCGTGTCTTTGTGGTTGGGTTTTGGTTCTTCGCGCATGAAAATGGCCGGGGCGGCGGGCCCCCGGCCGATGCGGCGTATCGATTGCGGTCACCCGGCCATTTGCAGCGCGGGTGCCGGCTTGGAATGGGTGGCGTCCCATGGATGCCATAGCGATTGTTTCATGCGTGCTCGCTCCGACAGAATGTCCACCTTCTCCGGCGTGCCGGGCAGGCACACCGTCGGGTGGATTGGCAGCGGTGCGTTGCCGGTGAAGTTGCCCTCACCCCGGCGGGCAAACTTGCTGGTAGATGGATACAACTCGCGCACGCCGGGCTGATAGTAACAGCTCCAGCACAGACCGCGCGGGCGGTTGATCTTGCAGCGATGGCAATGGCGACACGTTCTCATCGGTCTTCCCCCTAAATAGTTCATCATGGAAAAGTGTTTCAAGCGGCCACGACGGCGGGGCCGCACCAGATTTCGTCTTCGTCCCAAATCGTGTTCACGTCGGCGTCGTCGCAGCGGCGGGCCAACTCGCGCTCAACTTCTGGCAACAGTTCGTCCCGCAGCACTTCGCGCGACACGTCATCGTGCCAGTTCAAAAACCAGCGGCAGCCGGCCGGCTCGCCAAGCCGGCAGTCGGCCTCGTAGCAAGCGCGGGAAAAGTACTCTTCGAGTTCGCCCACGGTCTCCAGCCCGTCGCCCTTCCACGCGCAGTAGCCGATGACACACGCGCCCTCGGCCGGCCAGTCGAGCATCGATTGCACCGGCGCGGGCACCGTGGTCGAGCCTTGGGTCAAGCGGCGATCGTCGCGCTCGAGGGCGTGCCGCAGCGCTTCCAACCCCGGCGTCGAAAACCCTGGTGCGAATCCATCCCGCCACACTTTGCGCCAGCATTCCATGGGAAACTCCTCCATCGTTCGGCGTCGCCCGTTCCGGGAAACACCACATTGGGCCTGATGAGGATATAGTATACGTACGTTCAGTATCAGTCAAGCGAATAATCGACTCGGCGAGTCAATAAGCGCAGAAAAATAGACGAGAAAACTGTTCGCGTTCGATCAAACAAGCGACAAAGTGCAAAGACATCCGCTTAAGATGGATATAACTGTACTTAACTAGACAAGATTCGACTTGCACATTAATTCCTGCCAAAATGGCTTTTATGTGCAAAGCCCACCTGAACTGTGGCGCGGGAGGCTTACGGCACCGCCGGATAACGAACAACGCCGGCGTCTGACGCGCGCCGCCCAATCACGC
>JANNLP010000421.1:0-2525 GCA_031396905.1 Gemmataceae bacterium | reverse complement strand
GGAGAATCCATTGCTTAAGGTTGCTACCGACCCATCGCGACTGTTGGTTGCGGTTTTTCGCGATCCGGCGGATCAAGCCAAGCTGTCGGCACACAAGAAACAAGATTGGGGCAATGAGGCACTGGCACTGGGCAAACGGGTGGCTTATATGTGGTGCCCCGATGGTGTGCTCGACAGCAAGCTCGGCGCATCCGTCGCCCGCGCGCTGGGTGATGCGGTTACGTGCCGCAATTGGGCGACGGTGTTGAAACTGAATGCGATGGCTCAGGACGCTTGAAAGAGCCGCGCACGAATTAAGCGTCGGGACGCTACGGGTTTCGCTTACTTCGTGCGCGGCTCTTTTTGTCGCGTTTTGTAAATTGTGACTTGATGACCGATTGGCTCGCAACTTATGGAACGCTCATTCTGGCCGCGCTGGCGGCGGGGGCGGTGAATGCACTGGCGGGGGGGGGCACGCTGCTGACCTTTCCGGCGTTGACCGCCGTGTTGCCGGCGGTGGTCGCCAATGGCACCAGCACGGTTGCATTGTTGCCGGGGTCGTTGGCGAGTGTCTGGGGGTTTCGCCGCGAGTTGAAGCTGGTGCGGCGGTGGGCGCTGTTGTTGGCGGTGCCATCACTTTTGGGCGGGCTGGTCGGCGTGGAGTTGGTCACGCAACTGGACCCCAAGTACTTTGCCCGCCTGGTGCCGTGGCTGATTCTCACGGCGACGCTGTTGTTTCTATCGCAACCGCTGGTGGCGCGGATCACGAATGCCGCACATCGGCCGTGGCCATTGCCGATCATGCTGGCGGTGCAGTTCGCGGTCGCCATTTATGGCGGCTACTTCGGTGCGGGCATCGGCATCATCATGCTGGCGGCGTTTTCGTATTTCGGCATGACCAACATTCACGAGATGAACGCCGTCAAGACTGTGCAGGCAGTTCTCGTCAACGCCGTCGCGGCCATCGAGTTTATCCGTTCGGGCAATGTCGTATGGCATTACACGTTGATCATGGCAGTGGCCGCCATTGTGGGTGGTTATCTCGGCGCATATTTCGGCCGGCGGATGAATCGCACGCTGGTGCGCTGGGTCGTGATTGCTATCGGCTTGACACTCGTGACCTATTACTTTGCACGCCCGGCCCAATAGTTCCGCAACAGTCGTTGCATATGCTGATGGAGACATCACACCCGGAGGCTGCATCAATGGAATTGCGACAACTTGGCCGGACCGATATGCGGGTCAGCACGCTTGGCTTCGGCGGCGCGGAAATTGGTTTTGAGAAGGCCACGCAAGACACGGTCACGCGGCTGTTGGATGATGCACTCGACGCCGGCCTGAACATCATCGACACGGCCGAGTGTTATCCCAATAGCGAAGAGTTGATCGGTCAGGCGGTCGCACATCGCCGCAAGGACTTCTTCCTGTTCACCAAGTGCGGGCACCCGGTTGTATACACGGATGCCGACTGGCGACCGGAATCGTTGTTGAAAACCATCGAGCGAAGTCTTGCGCGGCTTAAGACCGATCGGCTCGACCTCGTGCAACTGCACACTTGCACGGAGGCTGACTTGCGAAAAGGCGACGTGATCAGCGCGTTGCAGAAAGCACGAGACAAAGGTCAAACACGATACATCGGCTATAGCGGCGATGGCAACGCGGCTAAGTACGCCATTGAGTGTGGCGCGTTTGACACGCTGCAAACGTCGCTGAGTGTGATGGATCAGGATAACATCGACGTGTTCATGCCGCTGGCCGTTGAGAAGCAGATTGGCGTCATCGTGAAGCGGCCGCTGGGCAATGTGGTGTGGAAATACAAGGATCAGCGGCCGACGATGCCGTACCACGTGCCGTACTGGGAGCGGCTGCAAAAGCTGAAATACGATTTCACGGCCGGAGATCCTGCCGCGGCCGCCGCCACGGCCTTACGATTTACGCTAAGTATCCCGGGCGTTCATACGGCCATTGTGGGCACGACGAAGCCCGGCCGGTGGCGCGACAACGCGGCAGCGCTCGCGGCGGGCCCGCTGCCGCAGGATCAATTCGACGCGATTCGCCAGCACTGGCGCAAGATTGCCGACCCGACGTGGGCGGGACTAACGTGATCGTTATGGGTGGCCGGGGCAGAGTCTTCGATGCCCCGGAAAATCACCAGTGTCTCTGTGGGTTCACCGGGGCTTCGCAAAGCCTCAGCCCCGGCCACCCCAATAGCAGATTATTGCGACACCATTTCAGGCTAAATTTGGTTCGGAATCACTCAGCGTCACGAAGGTTTCCAACAGTCGCCCCAGGCGCTCGGCACTGGCCGCGACGGCGGCAAGGACTTCGTGATGGCTTAGCAGCGTGGCACTTAAGCCGGCGGCGAGATTGGCGATGCACGAAATGGCCGCGACGGGCAGGCCCAACTCGGCACAACGGCTTGCTTCCCGCGCGGTTGACATGCCAACTGCATCAGCACCACATGCTTTCAATGCAAGGACTTCAGCCGGCGTTTCGTAAGTGGGACCCGTGACGGCCGCGTAAGTGCCACGATGAAGTGTGACGCT
>JANNLP010000770.1:0-2638 GCA_031396905.1 Gemmataceae bacterium | reverse complement strand
AGCACCGACTCGCTGACCGTCAATCATCAGGGTTATGCGGCGACGCAGGTGGCCGGCGTTGTTCAAGTCGCCGGGCGGGCCAAGGTCAGCCACGTCAATGTTGAAACGGTGCAAACGGGTCGCACGGTATTTGACGGCGCGGCCGAATTGGAACTCAAAGCCGGCGGTGTCAGCACGAGTAGTGTTTGGTCCACGAGCGGTTCATCCGAAGTGCTAACGATTTCCGTTAAGAATCAATCCGTTAACCCTTTGACCGACATTTCGATTGCCTTAGGTGGCTTCCCGGGCGCGGTGGACTGGCCCAATATTAGTTGGCATGTTCCCGCGATCCACCGCGTTCGCACCACCGGCGGATTGACAGCGTCGGTCGACCCGAATCCGCAAGGGACGCCTATCGTAGACATTCTTGCCGGCGAATTCGCGTATCAACCTCGGGTGACATTTGCCGCCGGCACGATCCCCGCCGGGGGAACGGCCACGGCGATTCTTGACTTCTACCGTATTGACCCGGCTAACAGGAGCGAAAATAGCTCTGTGGTCTTTGTCGGCGGTTGGGGCGCCAGCAGCTATCAGTACTCTTTTGAAGGTAACTTCGGGTCGTCGAACGATCCGGATCGGCCGATCATTGCCGCGAGCCTCACGCCATCCGGCAAGACCTCGATGACGGCTGGGTCGACTTTAGCCGGTGTCAGCGCCGACGGCGCATCCGTTTTGCACGTCAGTTCAGCGACCGACTACGATCCGTACGTGACGTCCGTTTTTCCTGGCAGCCATGTCTTCGTCAACAACGTGATGGTTGATACGACCCCGGCAGGAACGTCCAGCGGCAATGGTGCGTCGTGGCAACCGCTCTTTGACGCCCCGGGACGATGGGTCGTCTTCACCACCAACGCCACGAACCTCTCAACAAGCGTGGTCGATACCAATGGCGTGTCGGATGTCGCTGTGCGTGACTTGTTCACGGGCAAACTCACCGTCATTAGCAAATCGACGGGGAGTACGGGCAACGGTAAATCGTTCGCACCCCAAATCAGCGCCGACGGTCGGTTTGTTTACTTTCTCAGCGATGCGACTAACCTGGTTAGCGGCGTGAGCGATGCCAATGCGGCCACCGACCTCTTCATGTACGACACGGCCACGGACAAATTATCTTGCGTGAGTGTTACGCCGACCGGAACATTGACGGGCAACAAGGGCGTGGACCAATCCAGTGCGACCGGAGCGTTTTCCATCAGCGCGGACGGTACCGAAGTGGCGTGGTTCACCGAAGCGACAAACCTAGTGATTGGCGGCAGCCCGCCAGGAAAGCAAGCCGCCTATGGAAACGGCAACCAAGTTGACGTTGATTCATTCGCTTGGGGATTTCCGCCCGGTCTGCGACTCGTACCGAGCGGTGGCCGTGTCATATTCTGGACCGACGCGAACCTCTCAACTCGAACCGGCGTACCAGACGCGAACGGAGTATCCGACCTCTTTTCATGGGAACCGAGCACAGGTAAGGTACAGGCGCTCAGCGTCAACAATACGATGACCGGCATGGGTGATGGCCCGACGCCCGGAAGCGCGACGGATGCGCCAGCGATTTCCTTTGACGCGTCGACTATTGTCGTAACCAGCGATGCCGATAACTTGGTCCCCGGCCTGACGACGCCGACGAGTGATGGACTTTACCGGTACAAATTCTTCGCCGTTGTGGATCGGGCGGACACGACTTCGACGGGTTATGGCGGGAACAACCACAACCCGACGATTAGTCCGGATGGCCGCATCGTGGCGTGGAGCAGCACGACCAACTACGGCTCAACATCGGGCACGTTTTCTCAGTCGCAAATTTGGGTGTATGGCACCGAAATGCCAACCACCAACGTCTCGGGAAATTACGGCCTCAGCCCGAACTTCGCGACGCGGCCGCCGCTGTTGGCGGATTCCGGCCACGTCGTTTTGTTCGAGAGTCAATCACCGATGTCTGGTGTGGACATCAACAGCTCCTTCGATGTTTACGCCAGCGTCGTCCATGAGTCGCTCGTCTACGACATGCCGACGGGAAATGGCTCAGACAGCATTGCCGTCGAGATGAAGAAGGTTGGTGCGGAGTACTTCGTGCGTGTGAACACGTCAACGGGTGTGAATCTGGCTTCCCGGCCGGCGACGGCGACGCAGTGGCTGTTTATCAATGGTGCCGACAACGAAAATGATACTGTCACGATCGATTACGGCACTGGCCTCGCCGGGCTTGCGAACATTATCTTCGCCGGCGGCGGCGGACTCGGTGTTGACACCGCCAACCAAACCGGCGGCGGAACCGTGGATGCGGCTGACTATGTTATATGGCGGAAGTTTGTTAGCGCAACAACCTCGGCCCTAACCCTCGTCCTGGGCGGAGTCGAGCAGCTCAGCAACAAGCTATACGTCGGCAATTTGAGCTATGAGAGCCATGCATGGAACACCACAACTGTCGATGCCTTAGCTGGGACCGGTCAGACGCACCTATCATTCAGCGCGGCTGGCGGCGACCAGTTCGATGCCTACGTCGAAGCTTTTTCCGCGCTGACTTTGATTAGTCAAGGGGATTCGACACCGGGCGTCAGCTCGATCACGCTCAACGGCATTGGTTCCAAAGCGACGAATGCTGGATTTG
>JANNLP010000714.1:0-2954 GCA_031396905.1 Gemmataceae bacterium | reverse complement strand
CCATCCGGCAACGAAGCGATCGCCAAATCCAAATCTTCACGAAGGAACAACTCGAGCGCGCGGTCCACGCCCGTGGTGCCGCCAGCGTCTGCATCGTACACGAGTACTACGCGCGGGGCGAACCGGCGGATTTGCCGGATGTGGTCCGACGTGAGCGCGGTGCCCAGCGTCGCGACGACATTCGTCACGCCCATCTGATGCGCCATCAGCACATCGGTATAGCCTTCGACCACAGCGAGATAGCCTGCGGCCTGGGCGGCGAGCCGCGCCAAGTCGAGTCCGTAGACCAGCTCACCCTTTTTGAATACGGAAGTTTCCGAAGTGTTGTAGTACTTCGGAGCGCGACTTGCGTAAGCGGATGTCGGCAAAATCCGACCACCAAAACCGACCACCTGCCCGCGCAAATCGCGGATGGGGAACATCACGCGCTCGCGGAACCGGTCGTAATAGCCGCTGCCATAGGAACTGACCGCGAGCAACCCGGCTTCGACCAATACCTCCACCGGCACGGGTGCTTGGTGTGCTTGCTTGGCCAGCCAATCGCCTTCGAGAGGTGCCCAGCCGAGGCCGAACTTGCGGACCGTCTCGCCGAGTAACTTCCGTTCACCAAGATAAGCACGGGCCGGCTCGGCAGTCGGGTGTTCAAGCAAATGTTGCTGATAAAGGTCGGCGGCCCACTTTTGGGCTTCGTATAGTCGTGATTTACCGGGATCGGGTGTCTTGCGGTGTTGATCGGTGTTGATTCCAGCTCGTCTAGCCAGCGCCTCAAACGCCTCCATGAAACTGATCTTGTCATAATCGACGACAAACTGAATAACGTCGCCGAACTTACCGCATGACCAGCAGCGATAACGCTGGCGGCGTGGATCAACGTCGAACGAGGGTCGGCTATCGCTGTGAAACGGGCATAAACCCTTGAATGTCGGCCCGGCCTGGCGGAGTTGGAGGTACGAACCCACGACGGCGACGATGTCACTCGCTTCCTTGACTTGCTTGACCAACAGGGCAAAGCGTTCGTCGTTCAAAAAGCACCCGTCGCACACGCCAATAGTGAATGCAAAACCCCGGACTCCCGAGTCACGGCGTGCGCAACTCGTTCCTCCCACCGGCGGTTAGCATACTGTCAGCGTGATAGGCCCCAGCGGAGCGGAAGACCGAAACGAACCTGACGCAGTACGGGTGACACGAGGTCATGCCGTGGGGGAAACGAAGTGGTCCCGCGCGACGGCGTAAATTTTGTCACTGCCGCAAGTTCGGCGCACCAATCCATCGGTGCTTGCAAAATTATAGCCGCCTTCCAAAAATGTGTCAAGCTGCGCTGTTCGCGTGCCGACAAGGCATCGTTTGACGCAACTCTTGATCGCGCAATATGTTAACACTTTGAAATATCTACAACTGTCTACCCCTCGTCATTCCCGGCTGTCAAGGCCTTTTCGCTGCGATCCCGTTGCCCGTAAAGTCGCCGACAATCGATCAGGTTTGCCCACGTGGAGCGAAGGGCACGAAACGTAGCCGCGTTCGCCGAAATGTAGCCGCGTTCGCCAGAACGCGGTGACTTCGCGCGCGGCTCACCGCATTCTGGCGAATGCGGCTACGAAACGCGTTCATTGCAGTTCTACATTCGGCCTTGATAAATACCGCCGATGTGCGAAACTCCGCTTTGCCCGCGCGATCCGCATGATTGGCCAACTCACTGGGCCGGGCGGATGAACCGCTGTGGCGATGATCGATCACCGGGTGAGACGAAGGAGACGACGGATGAGGACGGTTCGTCATGGATTGACGCTCGCAGCGTGTTTATGGGCATTTGGAAGCACCGCGACGGCTGCCGGGCCGGCCCCGGCCGACATGCTGAAATTTCAACCGAAGCAACTCGGCGTGATCGCCGCCATGCCGACCGAAGCGGAAGCGGCCAACTACAAAGTCGAACTCGTCACCGGCCCCGGCCCGGCCAGCGGGTGGGCGCTGAAAGATGGCCGTGGCCAGATTGTCCGCAAGTTCGTCGCCACCAAGGGCGCGAAGGCCAAGATCGATGTCTGGTCGTACTACCTGGATGGCCAGGAGGTTTACCGCGAATTCGATACCACCGACAGCGGCAAGCCCGACAATTTCCGTTGGTTTGGCGTTGGCGGCATGCGCTGGGGTGTGGATGTCAACAAAGACCTCCGCATCGACGGCTGGAAGATGATCTCGGCCGAGGAAGTCAGTCAGGAAGTCCTTAAAGCCATCAGCACGCGGGATGCCGCTCGCTTCCAGGCTCTGCTCATTTCGGAACCGGAAATCAAAGCCCTCGGATTCGTCGGCGCGGATGCCGACAGGATTCGTCAATCGTTGACCCAGGCGAGCGCTAAGTTTGGCCAGACCGTTCAGGCCATGGGCAACTTCGACAAAGCCAACTGGCTGCAGCTCGAAGTGCCGCCGCCGCAGTGCATGCCCGGCGAGTCGATTGACGGCAAGCAAGACATCTTCCAATACAAGAACGCCACCATCCTTTACGACAACGTCGGTAAAGCCGACGCGATCACGCTGGGTGAGATGGTCCAGGTTGGCCGGGCCTGGCGCATTGTCAGCGGTCCTATCGCGGGGCGAAACGAACCGCCGGTCGTCAAAGACACGATGAGTGTGCCACCCGCGTTGAAGCCGGTCATGGATAAGCTCCAGGAGCTCGACAAGACCGCACCGGTAATGGGCACGGCTGGTGCCGCAGTCGTCAAATACAACATGGCCCGCGCCGGGCTTCTCGAACAAATCGTGGCCGGCGTTCCCGGCAAAGATGGCGAACAGTGGGTCAAGCAACTGGCTGACAGCCTGAGCGCTGCCGCCCAGAACAGCGGCCCCGAGGAAAAAGCGGCGCTACTACGGCTCACCGCGCTGCGCACGAAACTTACTGCGGAAGGCAACCCGGCACTCACGGCCTATGTGGCCTTCCGGGAGATCAACTCTGAGTTCATGCC
>JANNLP010000713.1:0-3282 GCA_031396905.1 Gemmataceae bacterium | reverse complement strand
GCCAAGGCTCAACCGGGTTACGCCGAGTTCTTTCAGTGCTTGAAGCTTATGCAGTTGCAACGTGCCAGGTTCACACTCGAATGTCACTTCACGTGCCGGCTCCCACGACAAGATCGCCTGCAGCCGCGTCATCAAGCTCGTGTGTTGCGAGGCGCTCAGGTAAGAAGGTGTGCCGCCGCCGAAGTAGACAAATTGCAAGTTACGTCCGGCAACGGCCGGCTTGCGGGAATACAACTCGACTTCCCGAATAATCGCTTCACTATACGTCGCGACTTCATCGCCGTTCTTGTCCGTGTAAACACGAAAGTAACAGAACTTACAGCGCTTGCGGCAAAACGGAATGTGAAGGTACAAACCCAGCGGCGTGTCTTTGGCGGGCGGGGCATCGAGCGCAGCTTGTGCGTCCGGCAAATGTTCTGGCGTCCACGCCGCAAACGGCGGGTAGTTGGCAACGAAGTAATTACCCAACCCCGTGCGTTCACGGCTATCAGTAACGATGGACATGCATCACACCTGATCTGGGTCAACACCAAGCTCTCGGAGCTTGGCGGCCATGCGAGCCGTATCGCTATTCGCTTTCGATGCCTCGCGTTTGGCCTTGTTCGCCTGTTTTTGAGCTATTTCGAGTTGGCGTTGGGCTTCCGTCGCACGCTCCTGGTCCGTCGCTAACATGTTGCCGTTGAGATCAAAGAATCGCAGCCACGTTCGCACGGCACCGCTGAACTCGTAGCGATGCGAACCCAGCGCTGCGTTCATCTCAGGTATGGGAAAATGACCGCGCTCGTTGGGAGTCATCGATCGGTACAGCCCGTTTTGCAATTCAAAAACTTCGCTTCGACCTGAACTTGGTGCGTGAATCGCATAATACTTCGCGCGAATGGCACGTTCGTAGACCCAGAACTTGCCCGTCTCCGGTGTCTGATCGTGTTCGTCGGCACCGTTGCCCGACACGATTTCAATGACCAGCGTCGGCGCGACCTTTTCCTGCCACATCACGTACGACCGACGGCCCAACGCATGAGTCGATTGAGGCACGTTCGCGACATAATACCAGTCCGGACATTTGCAGCCGTCCAACGGTGGGTTTGTGATCTTCCAATAAATGCCAACGTCGTGCCCGACGAAGAACTGATTATCTGGATGAATTGCGGAGAGCACCGGGTACACCGCGTCCAGCAAGTTGCATTGCGGATACTGGTATTCGTTTTCCACGGGAATCCCATCCGTGTCAGGTAGATCAAGGTGCGTCGGCAGGCGGTTGCCTACCGGTGGCGGCGCAAGTGTCGTGCTCATGAATCCCTCCGAGGCCTGGACGGCCCCAACCAGGACTTACTTCTTCCCTAGACAGTATACCGTTCCCTTGTCCGTGCTGATCACCAATCGACCATTAGAGACGGCTGGCGACGCGATAATCTGCCCGTCCAGCCGTATTTTTTGAAGTTCGGCACCGGTTGCCACATCCAACACATACAGATGATGATCGTACGATCCCACGTACACACGTTGCCCGGCGACTACTGGCGAGCTATCCACGCGGTTGCCGGTCTGAAAACTCCACACATCTTTGCCCGTGTCGCGTTCGAAGGCATACACACGCCGATCCCGGCAACCGGCGATCACCAACTTATCGGTCACCGCTACGGACGAATAAAACGGTTGCCGCTTGGTCGCCGTCCATTTGATCGACATAATGTCGAGATCGACCGCCAGAACATTATTCGTCATCGTGCCGACAAACAATTGCCGGCCAGCCACGGCCGCCGACGCACCAACCTGCCCGCCGAGCTGGGCCGTCCTTAGCTCTTTGCCCGTAGCGACATCAAGTTGATGCAACGCACTATCGCAGCCGGCCGCATAAGTCTTGCCGTTGGCAATCACCGGCGTCCCATAAACCGGGCCGCCGGCCACTTGAAACTTCCATGTCGGCTTTCCATCGGTACGATTCAAGCAATGAAGCCACTCGTCGCCGCAGCCGAACAGAACGGACTCGCCGACGAAGGCGATCCCGGATGTCACCTCAGCCTCCGCATTGAACTTCCATGTGACCTCGCCTTTTGCCGCGTCCACACAATGAAACAAACCATCGTCATTGCCGGCGAATACTTTGCCGCCGTGCGCACCAACAGGTGCTTTGATCGCGCCTACTTCCGTTTGCCACTTCGGTTTGCCATTGGCCAAGTCGAGCGCGAACAACTTACCATCCATCGAACCGACGTACACTACGCCACCGACGATCGCCGCGGTGGACTCGACGGCGCTGCCCGCCTTGAACGTCCACACCTCGGCCAGCGTGTCAGGCAATGCCTCCTTGACCGTCGCTGTCTGTTCCGCACCGCCGCGAAACCCCGGCCAATCAGCTGCAAGAGCCGCCAACACAACAAACAGTGCCGCAATAGGTCGATACACGTGCCACCCAATGGTTGAAGTCCGATCCCTCGACAATTTCATTATGCCAGTTTGCCGACGCGGCGTGTACAATATGCCAATCCGATGTTCATCATTTGGGGACCGACAATGTCCATTCGAACCAATTGCAGATTCTTGGGCCGAGTCGAGGCACTTGAAGACCGAATCAACCTCAGCCCGCCGACGGTGACAGGAGTCGTCATTGGCGATGGCACGGCACAGCGATCGAGAGTAACTCAGGTTGCAGTAACGTTCTCGGAAATCGTTACGTTCACCGGCAACGTTGCAGACGCGATCTCGCTGAACCGGACTAAAGCCACCGGCGAGCAACACGGCGTGACTGGACTTGTTAACTTGTCTGCTTCAGTCAACAACTCTGGCCCCGGCTCTGTAGTGACCCTAACGTTTAACGCTATAGGAGCCAAGCCCGTCAACAGCGTGTTCAATTCGTTGCCGGACGGACGCTACACACTCGGTGTTGATTCCAGCAAGGTCTCGGGTATCGATGGTCCACTTGACGGCAATGGCGATGGCACCGGTGGCGATAACTACGCTTTGATATCGACCGGCGCGACAGGCGTTTTTCGAATGTTCGGCGACTTGAATGGTGACAGTTTTGTTGCATGCAATGATTTGCTCATTGCGATTGCCGCCGGAGGTCTTGGGGTCGATTATGCGCCTATGGACTACGATAATGACGGTGCCATGGCTGCAAGCGACTATAAGCAATTCCGACTTCGGATCGGTGGGGAGTTGGGATGAATGATAAGATCCTAGAACTCGCGGTATCCGATTCGAATGGAAGCAATCGTGCCCCTTTGGCGGTCAAATGTTGGCATCCGCCTTTCGCACACTTGAACTTGGGGTGCCCAATTC
>JANNLP010000709.1:0-25118 GCA_031396905.1 Gemmataceae bacterium | reverse complement strand
ACTCGGCCCGCGACCTCCAGAACAAGCTGGTCGAACAGTTCCCCACTGTCCCCTCGTACCAGCAGTACTTGGCCGGCATACAGCATAACCTGGGGAATTTTCTTAATGGTCTCGGACAGGATGAAGCGGCGCGGGCGGAGTACCAGTCGGCCCGGGACCTCAAGAAGAATCTGGTCGAGCAGTACCCCGCTGTGCCCGCGTATCAGCAGGAACTGGCCGGCACACACAACAACCTGGGAAATCTGTTCCAAGGTCTCCGACAGAGTGAAGCGGCGCGGGCAGAGTACCAATCGGCCCGCGACCTCCAGAAAAAACTGGTCGAGCAGTTCCCCGCCGTGCCCGCGTACCAGCAGGAACTGGCCGCCACATACAAAAACCTGGCAGAGCTGCTCAGAGGTCTCGGGAAGCGTGAGGAAGCGCGGGCGGAAAACGTGGCGGCCCGCGACCTGCTGAAGAAGCTGGTCGAGCAGTTCCCCGCCGTGCCAGTGTACCAGCACGGACTGGCCAACACCCACAACAGCCTTGGGATTATGCTCAAGGATCTCGGGAAGCGCGAAGAAGCGCAGGCGGAGTACCAAGCGGCCCGCGACCTACAGGAAAAGCTCGTCCAGCGGTTCCCCAAGGTGCCCGAGTACAAGATCGACCTCGGCAACAGCTATAGCAACTACGGGAACCTGATCCGCGTTGAAGGCAAACCGACCGAGAGCCTGGAATGGTTCGACTTGGCCATCCGAACCCTGCAACCCATCCACGATCGGGAGCCGCGCGGCGTGAACGCCAAGCAGTTCTTGCGGAATAGCCACCTGAACCGTGCCCGAGCCTACGACCGGCTTCAGAAGTTCACCGAGGCGATCAAGGACTGGGACCGGGCGATCGAACTCAGCCCGCCCGCCGCGCAACCCGGACTTCGCGCGAGCCGTGCGTCCTCGCGACTTCAGGCCGGCATGGTCGCCGAGGCGGTGGCCGAAGTCGCCGAGTTGACGAAATCATCGAACTGGAATGTCGGTCAGTGGTACGACTTTGCGTGCGTGTACGCTGTCGCCAGCGGCAAAGTCGCAGACCAGAAACAGGAGTACGGCGACCGGGCCATGGAGTTGCTGCAAAAGGCGGTGAAGGCTGGCTTCAAGGATGCCGCGCACATGAATGAGGACACCGACCTCGCCGCGCTGCGCGAGCGTGAGGATTTCAAGAAGCTGATGGCGGAGTTGGAGAAGAAGCCGGCGGAGAAGAAGTGACGCGATCGTGATACAATAGCGGTGAGAGGACAGACTCATGCCATCGTTAACCATCGACGAAACCCAGTCGCGCCTGCCGCAACTCATTGACCAACTTCGCCCTGGAGAAGAGATAGTCATCACCCGCGACAATAAACCCGTGGCTCGACTCGTTCCGACCGAGGCGCCCAAGGGCGTGCCGATTTACGGGCGCGGGAAAGGCAAGATGAGCCTCGATGTGGATGACGATAGCCACTTGGCAGACTTCGCGGAGTACATGTAGTGAGGCTACTCCTCGATACGCACACGCTAATCTGGTACTACCAGACCGACCCGAAGTTGACCGCATCCGCTCGTGGCTTGATCGAAGATCCGGCGAACTCGACCATAGTCAGCCCGGCGAGCATCTGGGAAGTTGCCATCAAACTGAGTCTCCAGCGGCCACTCCTCAAGGTGCCATTCGACGTATTCGTTCAAGAAGCGATTTTCGACAATGGGTTTACGATCCTCCACATCGAACCCCGGCACTGCGACCGTCTCATCAAGCTGCCGTTGCACCACAAAGACCCGTTCGACCGGTTGTTAGTCGCGCAAGCATTGACGGAGGACATTCCGCTCGTCAGCGCCGACCCGGCCCTCGACGCCTATGGAGTTCAGCGGTTGTGGTGAGCCATCGCCGCCGACAACATCAAGTAGGACGACCTCGACCCGCAGCGCGAGCGCGAGGATCCAACGCTTCGGGACTGATCGCGGAGTTGGAGAAGAAGGCTGACAAATGAACCCCGCCGAACTGCTGCCCAATGTTTATGGCGAGCTCCGCAAGCTTGCGGCAAAAAAGTTGGCTGGCGAGAGCCCGGGACACACGCTGAACGCCACGGCTTTAGTTCACGAGGCGTTTCTCAAGCTTGGCGGCGAACAATCATTCGCTACCAAAAGCGACTACCTCAAAGCAGCAGCCACGGCCATGCGGCGAATCCTCGTCGATCATGCCCGCGCCAAACTCGCCAATAAACGTGGCGGCGGCGCGCATCGTATCGAGCTTGGCGATATTCCCGCGTCGCTTCCCGATGAACAACTGCTGGCGGTCAATGACGCGCTCGAACGGCTTGCGGCCACGAAACCGGATCATGCACGGTTGGTTGAACTGCGCTACTTCGGCGGATTGACAGGCGACGAAGCCGCCGCCGCTCTGGGAATCTCCCCTGCCTCGGCCGACCGCATGGCGCGCTTTACGCGGGCATGGTTGCAGGTGGAGATGCAGAAGTAATGTGACGGCGAGCATTGGCGAACTTACGCGTTGTTCTAGCGTGCGTCGGTCTGCCACGCGGTTGCATTTTTTTGTCGGCCGGTGGCACGTCTATCGCTTAGGATGGCGAAGTGAGAGACACGAGCGCGCTCTCATGTTCATACTGGCTGATGCAGTCCCGCTTTCTACGCGATGCCGCTTTCCACTACCGCTGGCTGAACGCGATGCTGCCCGTCGCTCCGCTGGCGGCGATGCTGTTCGGGTTGCCGCTTGATATTCCATGGAAAGACACAAGCCCTGAACCGGCGACACGATGTGCCGCGAGTTCAGGGCCTCAAGATAGATAGACAACCCCGTTTTCAGCCGGCAGTCATCTCATTACTTATCCCGCTCACGGCGTTCGATGCGTCGTTCGACGGCTCGCGGCGTGACGCCGTAGTACTTGTAGATTTGTGTGCGATACGTTGGTTCGTAGAAGTTTGGATACGTTTGAACCGTGAACGTCGGGATTTCCTTGTAGCGCGCTTGCGTGATGTTCACGACGGCGACGCGATTGTCGAAATTGAACTTCGCCGCTTCCCACGGCATGGCAACGAGTTTGCCTTCGTTAAGCACAACGAGATATTCGATGTGGCCATCGTCGTTGAAGACGATGTCATCGACTGTGCCGATGGCAACGTCACCTTGTATATGAACTTTCGAACCCAGAACGGTCTTGGCTCGGCGCGCCACCGGTTGAGCCGGTTGTGTCGTCGTGCGGGTTTCAACAACCGCGGGTCGTTCTGTGGGTGTTTGAGCAGCCGATGCGTCCGAACCTGTCAGGCAGCACAGCAAGGCCGATCCCAGCCAGCAGGCATGTTTCGTCATCATGAATCTTCTCCAGTTGGTTGCTAACAGTAATTCAACATCGCCGCCTGGCGAGTCGAAAACAGTAACGCTGCCACCTGCAAGGCATTTCCCGTGCCGATACCAAACTAAGTGGCCATCGGCACATTGTTTGCAATGTCTCGGAAATGCGTGCGGTAAACTTGCCGTAGCCTCTATGATTTACCAATCCGTCCCAGATGCGAATTCGCCCGAAGCTGTGACAATTACGACCGCGGCAACGCTAAGAATGGACTTGCAACCGGCAACGCGGCTTCAAAAAATCAGGCATGACGGTGCCGCCCGGTGGGCAAGGTCGTGCCGGTTGATAATTCGCCCCTTCGATTGCGAATTGGTGCTCGGCACTGTCGGCGATATTAATCGCGGCCTGAACTCGCCTCAGATCACTCTCGGGGAACTTGCATCATGAATCTTTCTTGGATCAAGAAGCGGCTTCTTAGGAAATCACCCACAGCAATGCGAACGTCACTTCATTTGATGCGCATGGACGAACGCATCACGCCGACAGTTAATTCCTCGCCGATCTTTGCCGTCGGCTCCGGTCCCGGCATGGATGCGACGGTGAAGGTTTACGACGTCGCGGGAGCGCTACTGGATACGTTTAAGCCATATCCACTGGGTAATGGCACATTCTTCGGCGGTGGCGTCGAAGTGGCGGTGGGCGATATCAATGGCGACAGCGTGCCCGATATCATCACGGGTGCCGGCGCGGGCGGCGGCCCACATGTCAAGGTATTTAATGGTGTCGATGTTGCCGCGGGCAATCCCAATCCGGCCGAGTTGCGCAGTTTCTTTGCCTATTCGGCGACTTTTACGGGTGGCGTTAATGTCGCCGGCGGCGACGTGGACGGCGATGGACTCATTGATGTCATCACCGGTGCAGGTCCGGGTGGTGGCCCCCACGCCAAGGCTTTCGGCAACGGCAATCAAGGCAACTTGCTGATGAGCTTTTATGCTTATGAATCCACGTTCCGTGGGGGCGTCCGCGTGGCGGCTGGCGATATCGGCGGCGACGGCACGACCGACGAGGTGGTCACCGGAGCGGGCGACACCGGCGGACCCAAGATCGGCGTCTACAACTTTGAGCCGAACGCCAATGTTTTTCTGACGCAACGAAAGATCGCCGAGTTCTTCGCCTATGATCCCACATTGCGAGGCGGTGTCAGTGTCGCCAGCGGCTACACCACGAACAATCGGGACGCCAGCAATTTTCTGTATGCCGACATCGTTACCGGATCCGGCAAGAATTCCACACCCGAGGTGAAGACCTTCCGCCTGCTCGACGCTCCTAATGATCCGCAGGGCAACCCTGCCAACTGGGTGTTCTTCAATGCCGGCAATGTGTTCCCATATCCTTCGACATTCACCGGCGGTGTGAGCGTCGGCATCCTGCGCAACGGCGCATTGGACGACTTTCTGGTCGGATCCGGATCCGGAATGGCTCCGGATCAGCGCATCTACGACCAGACTAGCATCCTCGACTTGGTCACCTACACGCCGACACAGCGATTCCAGCAGTTCCCGTTCGGTATGACTTTCACGGGTGGCATTGAAGTGAGCTGAGTTCATGATTGAAATATCTGGAGAACGGCCCGATAGATTTCGGGCCGTTTTTTTGCATGATTCAACGAACATTCATGCTCGTTCAACTGGCCGATCATCGCATCACGCGTTAAGACTGACGAAGCCTAAATACTCAAGACTCACATCACGAGCATTCCACCATGACCACAACCCGAGCGTTTTCGGCAACGGCACCCAAAGCCCGATTAGCGGCCGGCAGTATTGAACGGCGCGATGTGGGGGCCAACGATGTCGAGATTGACATCTTGTTCTGCGGCGTGTGTCACTCCGACTTGCACACGGCTCGCAATGAATGGGCGGCCTGGCCGACGGTTTACCCTTGTGTGCCGGGCCACGAGATCGTTGGTCGAGTGACCAAAGTGGGCGCGAAGGTCAGCGGGTTCAAGGCGGGCGACCTGGCCGCCGTGGGTTGCATGGTCGATTCGTGTCGGAAATGCGCGAGTTGCAAGGAAGGCTTGGAGCAGTACTGCGACACGGGCGGCACCGTGTTTACTTACAACTCGCCGGACCCGCACAAGACGGCACCGGCGACATACGGCGGCTATTCGGAACGGATCGTCGTGAACGAGCACTTCGTGCTGCACGTGCCGGGCAAGCTGGACCCCGCCGCGACGGCACCGCTGTTGTGTGCCGGGATCACGCTTTACTCGCCGCTTCGGCATTGGGGCGCGGGCGTCGGCAAGAAAGTCGGCATCGTCGGCCTGGGCGGGCTTGGTCACATGGGCGTGAAATTCGCCGATGCGTTCGGCGCTCATACCGTGCTGTTCACGACTTCGCCGTCCAAAGTTGAAGACGGCAAACGGTTGGGTGCCGACGAAGTCGTGATCTCGAAGGACGCGGATCAGATGAAGCGACATGAACGCAGCTTCGACTTGATCGTGAACACGGTGGCGGTGGCGCACAACCTCGACCCGTTCATCGGGCTGCTGAAACGGGACGGTGCCCTCGTGCTGGTCGGCGCGCCGGAGCATCCGCATCCGTCGCCGTCGGTCTTTAGCTTGCTGACGGCGCGACGATCGCTGGCGGGATCAGGAATTGGCGGCATTCCCGAGACGCAGGAAATGTTGAACTTTTGCGCGGACCAGGGCATCGTTTCGGATATCGAATTGATTCCAATTCAAGGCATCAACGAAGCTTACGAGCGCATGATCAAAGGCGATGTCAAATACCGATTCGTGATCGACATGAAGTCGCTGAAGGCTTGAAAACCGTACTCGACAAATGTTGCTACACGATGCTGCCAATCGCGGTGGGGCCGGTCCCTGCTTCCATGATTTGCTGGATTTCGGCAGGAGAAAAGCCGCGGTCGATCATGGACTGTTTTAGGTTTAAGGCGGCCTGATCGCGGCGATGCGATTGCCAGGTCGCAGTCCAGCTCCAGGCAATGCATAGAAGCGCCGTGGCAAATGCCCCGCTGACAGCCATCAGACCCATAATTTCTTTGGCGTTAAACCGAGTCAGAAAATCGGTCATGGCACGTGCTCCAAAGTGCAGTATCCAGGTTATTCGCCAATACCGAGAAGATATTGACCGCGACCGACAAAAGAATTGACGTGTGACAGTATCGCGGCATTAAAAAGGCATGCTGTTGGGTCGGGCGATTGCACTGCTTGGCCGATTCAACTTTTTTGATCAATTCGGATCGCGTGACATGTTCAGCCGAACGGTCAAGTCGCGGAACATCATAGCGTACTCGGGATTGCTGCGATGGACGTGGCGAACTTCGGAGACGAGGACGAGATCATCACGGCGGGCTAGGCCAAACTGCTGACAAATGTTGCGGAAACTTCGGCGTTTGGGAGCATAGACAACAAGGGTTTTGTGTTCGTCAAATTGCACTTCGATGGGGCCGCGTGTCGAAATGACCGCGACCCCGGTACACCCGTCGTCGCTCATTAGGTCTTCAAACTCGCACATGTAACTCGACAAAACCGAAGTATCGATACCAAGCCGGCGGTAATCGCGGTGCTTGGAGTCGGAACGGAAGTGGCTCGATTCGAGGATCACGTCCACTGTCGGTCCGAGCGGACGCAACAGATCCAGGAACAGGTCAAATATCGTGTCTCTATCGGCCGCGATAGCCAGGGCGGACAGGCGGCGACCGGTGAGCGGATTGTAATAGATGTCGGCCCGGTAGCCGGCGATGGCTTTGAGTTGCACATCCTGCGCTGGCCTCACTGCGTCGGGCCAGCAGACGATTCCGGTCTGTGGCGTCGATTTCAGCGTTTGTCGGCCGTTCACGGGGTGCCTCTTGGCAATGGGGCTTGCTCGGAATTCAAACATACCCGGCCGGCGTCGAGTTCGCTGGCGGGGCGTCACATTCTACGCGGAAGGAAAGCCCCCCGAAGTCGCTTTGAGCGGACATTGCCCAACGGTCACGTCTTGCGCACGCTTCCTGAAATGCCCATTCTCGCCGATCGCTACGGTTTTGCCGTTGGCGGGCCTTACAGTTCGGGTATCATGGCCGTCGTGTGCGTGCATTTGCCGTGGAGATCGTTTCATGTCGCGCTGGTTTTCAATCGCGGTTGTGCTGTTCGGAACCCACGTGTCCGCTCAAGAAGTGTTGGGCACACCCAAGCCAAATACGGGTAAATTGATCTACGAATCGTGGATGACCGCATCGTTTGACGGCGTCCGCGCCGGCTATTTCCATGACACTGTTCGCGAGATCGAAGTGGCACCGAACCAGAAAGTTCTGACCGCTTCCAGGCAACTCGTGCTCACCGTCCGGCGGTTTGGCGATGTAGCTACGATCCAGGCCCAGACCGGCACCGATGAGTCCGCGGATGGCAAGGTGGTTGGCACCTTCATGAGCCAACAGAACTCCAAAAACTCGCAAACGGTCGTACGCGGCGTCGTCGAAGGCAATCAATTGCACACAAAAGCCGAAGGGCAGATGAAATTTGATAAGCGCATTGCCTGGGATCCGGCTGTCGTCGGCATGTGGGGCGAGTTACGCATGGTCGGTAAGCTAAAGCCAGCACCGGGGACTAGCTTCGACTACCTCATGTACGAACCGACGGTCAATTCCATCGTCAAAGTCAACGGCAAGGCCGAAGCGATCGAGGAAGTGCAGATCGGCCAGCAGTCGTACCGACTCCTACGCGTGACGGCCCAACCGATGGAAATCGGTGGAGTAAATCTGCCGGGTTCAACCTTCTGGTACGACAACAAGTACGACCTCATCAAGTCGGAAACGATCATGCCGGGCCTGGGCCGGCTGGTCATGGAACGAGCCAGCCAAGAGGTCGCTAAGCAACCATGCACGGGTCCGGACCTCGGCTGGCGGCAATCCATCAAATTGAATCAGGCACTCGTGTCGGCTCATGATGCGGTGGCCATTACCTTTCGCGTCAAATTGACGGACAAGAACCCGATAGAGGTCTTTGCCCGAGATGAGCGCCAGTCGGTCCGACTCGTGGAAGCTGGAGTGATCGAATTGGTCGTCAAAGCACAACGGCAGCCACCGACTGTTATTAATGCAGCCGCTGTTCAACCTGGACCTGAGTTCCTGCAATCGAATTATTTCCTGACCAGTGACGATCCGACCGTGCGCCATCATGCCACGGCGGCCGTCGGTGCGGAAACCGACGCCTGGAAGAAGGCGCAATTGATTGAAAGTTGGGTCAATCAAAACATGAAAGCGCTCAACTTCACGGAAGCGATGGCACCGGCATCGGATGTCGCACGGACAATGTCCGGCGATTGTACCGAGTACTCAATGTTGACGGCAGCCATGTGCCGGGCGGCGGGCGTGCCTTCGCGCCCCGCATTGGGCCTAGTTTATGTCCAGGGCCGCGACGCCCGGCCGCCGATGTTGGCGATGCACATGTGGACTGAAGTTTGGGTGAACGGTCAATGGATGGGTTTGGACGCCACGCTCGGTCGCGGCTCCATCGGTCCGGCTCACATTAAGATCACAGACCACTCGTGGCACGGCGTTGCCACGATGACGCCGCTGCTCCCGTTGATGCGCCTCAATATGGCTGCTCCGACAGTCGAAATTGTCAATGAACAGCGATCTGCACCGTGACGATTGAAACGGCAACGATTTTTCCGATTCGTCCGAATTTCATGGTGACGCCATTCCTTGCGGGTTATAATGGTCGGTGGACACGGCACCCCAAGTACTGCAATAATCCCAGTCGCCCGTTTGGTTTTGCCTTCGCGCCATGACTGATTTCGCGCCATTATTGCGTCTACCTGCGGGCCAGTCCTGATGAGCGTTTCCGTCCATTCATTGCCGCCGACGCCTTTGCCAGACAATGACCGTCTGCGCCGAGCGCGGGAATGGTTCGACCGCCTTCGTGCGGAAGGCAGTGCTGACCTGCCGGCTTTTGCACCTACACCCATCGACGATGCAAACCTCACCGAAGCTCAGCGGCACGCAGTCAGCCGTGCCGTCGCTACGCCGGATGTTTGTCTCATTGAAACTGATCCAACCAACGGCCGCTTACTCGCCGCCGCCGTCGCCAAACATGCCGCACAACGCGGCGAACGGGTCTTGCTCATTGCACCTGAAAGCGACATTTATCAGTTTGAGACTGACTTCCCCTCGGCCGTGCAATCACGACCCATTGAAACTCCGCAGCGCAGCTGGTTCAGCAAGTTGATCTCCGCAATATTTGGATCGGGCGGTAAAAGTGCTTCGGCGAGTACAAAACCGACTCGCGTGCTTGACGGCGTTAGTTTGCATACACCCGAGGCACTAGTCGGCGACCCGCGGACGTGGGATCGGCTAGTCGTGTTCGGTACTTGTGAAATCGAGCGACCATTACTTTGTGGGCTTTGTGCCCGCGCCGACCGCTGGGTGTTTGTCGGTCACGGCATGGCCGACCACGGCGATTCACCCAATTCCGTTGCCGCGACGTGGCGAGCCTTGGCGCCCGAGACATGGGTCCGCGAAAACGAGCGCCTCTGTTGCCGGCTGCGGCAGCTAACCGTCACGCAACGCAAACAATTGACCAGCGAGCCTGTGGCCGATTCACCCGATATTGAATTGCGCATCTATCAACCCGACGGAGCCGCGCCGGAATTGGCCGAGGTCGTGTTCCCGTCGGCTACGACCTTGATTGCCGCTAAGGAGTTTCTCGCCCGTCAATTGGATGAATGGCCCATTGATCTCGACATCGCGGAAATCGCCTGGTCAGAAGATAGTAGTCGCGTCGTGGCCTGCTCTGGTTGCCCCGGAAAGCATGAACCGGTGGACGTTGAAATGAACCCCGGCGTTCGCGAGTTGGTTGCCGACTGCCCCGGCCACGATGTGCCGTGGTCCACCTGTGGTGTCCAGTTTGATCGAGCTGCCGGTTGGGACCGGTCCAAAGCCGAAGTCTGGATCCAGAGACATTGTGCAGGCAAAACGCGCCGAGCCGTGACGGTATAGAAATTACTGTGGTTCACTTTTCTTCGCCGTCGGCACGTCAGCGTCATCGTCGTCCGGCAACGCCACCGGTACCTCACTACTGACGGCAGGGTCTTGCGGGCACGGCGTGCGGTCTGTCGGCTCGGCGCCGATGCTGACACGGTAGCGGAAGTTGCCGATCACCAGTTCATCGCCGTGATGCAATTCGCCTTCGTCGTGGCGGGTGCCGTTAATGCGCACGCCGTTGGTGCTGCCGAGATCGCGAATCACCAGTCGATCATCGACAGCGGCAATGATGCAATGCCGGCGTGAAACCTTGGCCGAGTTGAGCTGAACGTCGCATTCTTCATGGCGGCCCAGCAACATCACCGGCTTGTCGAGCCGGAGGTCTGGGCCTGCCGCAAGGGTTTTCAATGTCGCAAGCATCGTCACCTCAAAACGCCGTGGCCAGCGCCCACCGTCCGGTGTTGATGAGCCAGTTCCGTTCCGATCGAGTCATGACTTTGCGCCGGGATATTTCCGCCAGGCGATCGCGCGATTCTTCAAAACGTTGGCGTTGTGACTGGGTGAGCTTCACGATATCCGGCTTGGCCAACGCTCGTTCAAACAGAACCAGAACCGTCGCGACCTCATCCATGCCCGGTCCCTCGGGTGCCGGCTCCCAGCGCGGCGGCTCCGCAACATCTGCCAATCGGCGTGTCATCGCTTCAATATAGCGGCTATTCCGCGTCAATTTTTCGTATTCGATGCGGTCCGGCAAGTCCGTGGGCTTGTGATAATCACGATGCACTCCCGTTGTGAAAAACAAAAATGGTATCTTGCGATCGCGGAACGCTCCGTAATCACTGCGCGTACCGACCAGGTCGGCGCCAAGCAATCCCGTGGTCAATCCAAGCACGGTCGGCGCTTCGCTCACAGCTTTCGCTAGGCCTGGCGAAGTTTCCGTGCCCAGTACGAACAAATACTCATTCATGACATCAGCCATCGATCGGCCCAACAAGTCGGCGACGAGAAACGCCCTCATCTTCGCCAGATCTCGCGGCGGATGGGCCGCAAAGTGATTGGACCCCTGCAGCCCGACTTCCTCAAGATCAAATGAGATGAAGTAGATGCTGCGATTCGGCTTCACCTCAGTCAGCGCGAACGCCTCGGCGACTTCAAGCAACATGGCCACGCCGCTCGCGTTGTCATCGGCACCCCAATATGTCTTGCCGTCTTTTTGGCCAAGATGGTCGTAATGTGCCGCGAGAATGATCCACTCGTCGGCCAATGCCGGGTCACTGCCGGGAATGAAGCATCCGACATTGCGCCCCGCGATCGTCTTGCCATCAGCCCGCGGCGTCGAAAGCAGCCACGGAATCGGCTGGAAATACGAATCACTAAATGCCGGCCGTAGCTTCAACTTCGTGAACGCCGCCACGATATGCTCGGCCGCCCGTTCGCCGCCATCGCCCTTTCGGCCCATGAACTCCGGCCCCGCAAGCCGATAGACGTGCGCCTTCAATTCATGTGTGTTAATTGCTGCCGAAGACTCCGCTTCCTCTTTCTCGTACGGGAACGGGTCGCCGGCCAATGCAATGGCCAAAATTAGGGGAATCATGTTCGAGATATTGTTGATCATTTGCCGTAAGCCTTGCCTGATATTTCAGTGCCCTGCTTGGCCCCGGAGGGGCCGACGTCAATAGCCAGGGGTGAAGCGCTTCGCGGAACCCCTGGAGACATCGTCGCCAAGAAATTCTCCAAGCCCCAACGGGGCGACCGTCACGGTCGCCCCGTTGGGGCTTCGATCCCGGTTGTGGCGCCGGGTACCAGGGGTTGCGCGAAGCGCTTCACCCCTGGCTATTGACGAGCGCCCCTCCGGGGCGAATTCCCGATAAGGCTCCATCGACCTAGGTTCACTTTGAACCAAATCGGTATACTGGCTTCATTCCATTGGCTTAGTTGATTCGAGGAGAAATGCCATGCCCGGCCGGCGAACGATTCTGTGTATTGCGAGTTATTTCAAGGGCGAACGCTTCCTGATCCGCTGCAAGGAAGAGGGCTGCCACGTCATCCTACTGACGGCTCAGTCACTGTTGAACGACCCCTGGCCACGGGCGTTTATCGACGAAGTGTTCGGCCTGCCCAGCTTTGTCGATCAGCGCGAAGTGTTGAACGCCATCAGCTTTCTATGCCGTAGCCGGGTTATTGACCGCGTCGTCGCACTCGACGACTTTGATGTCGAGATCGGTGGCACGATCCGCGAACACCTGCGCATGAAAGGCTTGGGCGACAGCGCCGCTCGCCTGTACCGCGACAAGCTGGCCATGCGTGTCCGCGCCCGGGAGATCGGTGTGCGCATTCCCGACTTCGTTGGCATCATTCATCATGACCTGGTGCGTGAGTTCCTGTCACGCGTGCCGCCGCCGTGGATGCTCAAACCCCGCTCCGAGGCGTCGGCCATCGGCATTCAGAAGTTGAGCAATGCCGACGATGTATGGAAGGCCATCGAAGCGCTTGGTGATCAACAGTCGTTTCATCTCATCGAGCAAATGGTGCCCGGCGACTTGTTCCATGTCGATTCCCTCTATCACGGCGGCAAGATGGCGTTCGCCCAGCCGAGCCGCTATCACAAGCCGCTCTTCGACGTGTACCACGGAGGCGGCGTCTATGCCACCCGCACATTATCGCCCGACAATGTGGACTACGCACCGCTTCGGCAAGTTAACGAACAACTTCTTACCGGATTCGGCTACCAGACCGGGGCATCACACACTGAGTTCATGAAAGCCCATGCTGACGGGCAGTTCTACTTCATTGAAACCAGCGCTCGCGTCGGTGGAGCCAACACGGCCGAGATGGTCGAAGCCGCCACCGGCATCAACCTTTGGAGCGAATGGGCCAAGGTCGAAATCGATCACGACATGCCCTACCGTCTGCCAGCATTGAAGCAGCAGCACGCCGGCGTTGTCATCTCGCTCGTCAAGGATGAACACCCCGACACGTCGAGCTTCAATGATCCTGAAATTGTCTACCGTCTCGACAAAACAAGCCACGTTGGCTTCGTCGTCGCTTCGGATGACTCACCGCGCGTGGATACGTTATTGAATCGTTACATGGAAAAGATTACCAACGAGCACTTGCTCGTCGTCCCTGCCGGCACGCGGCCGATGAATTGACGGCGTACGACCGTAACGAGTCCCGGTATAATGTCACATCGCCCCGCGCAGAGAATCGGCATGGCAATTGACTGGTCGCCGTTTGTGGACTTTGTGCAACGGCACAAGAACTTTCTGGTGACGACCCACACCCGCCCCGATGGCGATGCCCTCGGCTCACAACTCGCCGTGGCGGAGGCACTCGAATCGCTGGGCAAGAAGGTCGCGAGAGTCATCCCCAGCCAGTTGCCGCCGCGCTATAAGATCCTTGATCCCGGCAATCACATCATGGCTTACGGTGGGTCGACCGATTACCTGCGACTATGCGATGCGATCCTCGTTGTGGATACCGGCACCTGGAACCAACTTGCCGGCGTTGCCGACTTTATTCGCAGCTCACCCGCCGAAAAGTTCGTCATCGATCATCATCAGACGCAAGACGATCTTGGCGGCAATCGCATTGTGGACACATCGTCCGAGTCGTGCGGCCGGCTGGCTTGGGAAGCGATCCGCGGACTTGGCGTGACCATCACGCCGACGATGGCCAACCACCTATTCATGGCCGTCGCCACCGACACCGGCTGGTTCCGCCACACCAACACGAGTGCCGCGACTATGACGCTGGCCGCTGAGTTGATCGAGGCGGGTGCCAAGCCAACCGAGTTGTACGAGTGGATTTACGAGACCAACACTAAGCCGAGGCTGGCTTTGCGTGGCCGTTCTTTGAGTCGGCTCGCTACCATGGCCAACGACCGCATCGCCTGGAGCGAAATCTACAACAAGGACTATGCCGACACCGGTGCCATCCCGCTCGACACCGAGGACCTGATCAACGATCCGCGCAGCCTTGCCGGCACCGTGATCGCGCTACTGTTCATCGAACAACCCGACGGGCAAATCAAAATCAGCTTCCGCTCCAAGGAGCCGGTGGATGTCGCCAAACTCGCCGAGCAATTCGGCGGCGGCGGTCACAAACGTGCCGCCGGCGCGACGCAGGATGGGCCACTGCCGACGGCGCGTGACAAAGTACTCGCGGCAGCCGCGGCGGCTCTAGCATGAAAATGAAGAAACGCCGCTTCCTTCTGCGTGACTTGCCGTTATCCGCCCGGATAACATTGGCGGTGTTCTTGTTCACTGTCGGTCTCGGTTATGCCTCAGCCATGGTGCAATTGCACCTGCAACATGCCGGTCCTGATAGTATCTTGCCTTCGCCATCAGAAGTTGTGCGGCACTTTCATGGCAACGGCGGTGTCAACAAGAGTCAATTGCAAACGCTGATCGAAGCCGACGAGTCGCTGCCGTTCACCGGCACCGGCAGCATGTCCGCGGCATTCACCAAACGTTCCGAAGGCTGGGTTCGGGCGATCAAAGACATCGCCAAAGAAAAGAATGTCAATGAAATAGCCGCCGAAACCGAGTTGCGACGCGAGAGAACCGGCGAACGCAATGCCGTGCTGGCCTGGCTGGCAGCCGACCTGCCGCGCGGCGATTACGACACCGATAATTTCACGTTGCCCGCCGACTGGAATGAACAGCCGCTCTCCGCCGCGTATCGTGATGGCAACGCCGTCAAGATTCAATCGCTGATCAAGGATCGTTGCGCCCGCTGTCACGCCAAAGACGGCGATGATGCCAAGGCGACATCGTATCCGCTGGAAACTTACGAACAGATCAAGCGATACGGCACGCCCACACCGGGTGGTGGCCGTGTGTCGCTGGAAAAGCTAACGCAGTCCACGCACGCACACTTGCTCAGCTTCGCCGTGCTGTTCACGTTTACCGGATTGCTGTTCGCACTAACGAGTTATCCCGGTTTGTTGCGATTGCTTCTCGCGCCATTGGTATTGGTGGCCCAAGTGGCCGACATCGCCTGCTGGTGGCTGGCCCGAATCGAGGGCAACGTCGGCGAACAGTTCGCGATGGCCATTCCCATCACCGGCATGATCGTCGGCTTCGGCCTCGCCGCCCAAATCGCCCTGACCCTTTGGCACCTCTTCGGCACGTTCGGCCGATTGCTGCTGTTGATGGTATTCCTGGCTTGCGGCTATGTTGGATTCGTGGCGAAGGACAAAGTCATCGACCCATACCTCAAGGACCGAGCGGAGCAAGTAAAACGAAGATAGGACTGATTCTGATTCCCCTCCCTCGCAGGGAAGTGTTAGGGGAGGGTTTGGGTGCCACGCTGCCTTAACACGTGGCACGCTACAACTGTCCAAGTTGAAAAAGTGACCGGCTGCCATGACTCAATGGCTACTACACTCGTTCGAACGGCCAGCGATGTTGGCGACGATTCTTGTTGCCAGCCTCGTACTATTCGTCGTGTGGCTGACAACACGTCGGCGCACGCTGCCATTCCCGTCGCTGATGCCGCGACGACAATCGAGACGATTTCAAGCATTCGCTTTCACAACTGCAATGATGATGTTCGCCATTGCCTCTGCCGGCCCGCGTTGGGGTGGTTCCGAATCCGTTGCCACGGCAACAGGTCATGACATTGTCGCCGTCGTGGACATCAGCCGCAGCATGGCCGCTCGCGATGCCATGCCGGATCGCATAGGCCGAGCCAGAGAGTTACTGCAACAAATTGTGGTGCAACTCGAACGTCGCGGCGGAAACCGCGTGGCCATCGTCGCCTTCGCTTCCCAAGCGCATACCGTTTGCCCGTTGACATTCGATCTGGTTCACGTCGGGCAGAAAGTCGCCACGATGAACGCCGACGCGCTGCCGGAAGCCTTCGCCGCCACCGCCGTCTCCGGCACCCGCATCGGCACGGCGCTAACTCACGCCGCTGAATTGCTCGGCGAGAGGGGTGGCCGAATCTTGTTGCTGTCCGACGGCGACGACCCGGCCCGCGACGGCGAATGGCGGCGCGCCTTAGGTCTCAACGTGCCAATCCACGTCATCGCCCTCGGCAACCCCGAACGCGACATCGCCATTCCCGGAATCGCCAACGCGACCTCGCGCCTGCAAGAAGGCCCGCTGCGCGAGCTGGCATCACAAACCGGTGGCCGTTACATCGCTGAACACAACAGCATCATTGATACTAGCTACCTCCATCAACTGCTCAGCGGCGCACCACCGACCACCTCGGAGCTTGTTGTCTCGCGAGCCCAAGCCAAACCAGCACCGTTCCTAATTATCGGTTTGCTTTGTCTCACACTGGGTTTAACGGGAGTCCGTTGGCGTCCCGCGATTGTCACCACAACGGCATTCGCCATTGCCGCCAGTCCCATTGATGATTGGCTCCGGCGCGGCAACGCCGACTTGGCCGCGGGTCGTCCCGAAGCCGCGCTCACGTGGTACGCCAAGGCCGCCGAGCGCACGCCCGACCCTGGGCAAGTCGCCTTTAACCAAGGCGTGGCGCTGGCCAACCTGGGCCGTTTCCGCGAAGCCGAGTTGCACTTCCGCCGTTCGCTCTCCGATGCAGAAGGCGAACGCCGGGCGAAGGCGCTATTCAACTTGGGCACATGCCTCGTGCGCCGTTGCGGTGGCATCGAACGCAAGGCGTTGAGCGACGCCGTAGTTGCGTTTCAACAAGCGTTGCCAATTGCCGCCGGTGAATTGGCCATTGAAATCACCACGAATCTCCGCATTGCGGAACAACTGCTGGCGCAAGCGCCGCCCGAAGCAAAAGGAAAGCCGCCAACTCCTGAACCCGGTGGCGAAACACCACCCAAAGCCGGCACGTCCGACGGCGGAGACCCCGGCGAAAAGGCCAACGTGACCGGCGAACCCGGCAAGTCACGCCGTCCGGTAGAATCAAAGGAAGGCGGCCGCGATAGCAAAGCCGTCCCGCCGCCGGGCAAAGGCAACTTGCCGCCGTTGCCCGACGATGAAACGCTAACTACGATTCCGCCCGAAGACCTGGCCGCCCACCTGGAGCGCATCGAGCAACGCATCGCCGCCGCGAAGCAAGATCGCATGAAAGCGAAAACGCTGAAGCCTAATCCCAACTACCCCGACTGGTGAACACACTCGCGCTATTAATGTTGATGATCAATGCCGACCCGGTGCAAGTGCCGGTGGCCGGCCGGCCCGTGGATTTCTCGGGAGCTGTGGGCGGGCCGTTTCAAGTCAGGTATCGAATTGACGATGTTAGTTGGACCGTGGGCAATGCGACGACATTCTACATTGAAATTGTCGGTACAGGTGACCTTTCACAACTGAAGCCGTTTGATTTGCCGAAGCTGTTGAGTGGGTTAACATTCGACGACTCTCGGCCGGTAATTGTAGTTGGCCGGGCTGATTGGATTTGGCGATACACCGTTCGGCCCAATAAGGCAGGTCAGGTTACACTGCCTAGGTTAAAATTCGTCTACTACAATCCGAAATTGCGTAGCTGGCAGACCACCAATACCGAACCAGTGGTAATTGAGGTCGCAGATAGCAGAGTGATGATTCCTGAGCCGTTGAAGCAATGGGCTCAAGATCGGCGCGACAACGCACGGGTTCCTCCGACAAGTGTGTTGGAGCAAGTTTTCGATTGGTTTCGACGTCGCAGTGGGTTTGAGATATCCCTCAAGCCCCCAAATTGGTTCGTCTGGTCCTATTGGGCACTACCGCCTGTGGCTGGCTTCGTCGTGATTTGCATGTGGCAAACGTCGCGATTACATCGTCCGCCCTCACATATTCGTGTGGCAATCGCCGTGCTGGAACGCGCCAACGGTGATGAAGCAAAGCATGTGCGAGACACTCTTCTGACGTTTCTCAAATCCGAATCGAACTGGCATTCCAATTGTCTGGAGTCATTTGACAAGGTGCTTACTCGGTGCGATCGGCTACGATTCGGCCCAAGAACGGACGTGCGAATCGATGTGGTTGAAATGGCGAAATCCGCAGTTATCGGTCGAGTATCAATGATATGACGACACTAACGTTATTGTTCGCCACGTCAATTGGCCTGTGTAATTGCGATCGAAGTAGCCCGTCAAGTGCATCGGCTCTTGAACATGACAAATCGTTACGCATCGCACTATTTGTTGGTTCGCCAGACATAGTGCCTTTGACAGGTTTGAAGCTTATCAGCGCGAATCGCTTAGAACCGAATAACATAGATATTGCAGAAGGATTGCGGATCTATCGGACATGTATCGACTATTCGGCAATTAAAGACGGAAATAACCTTTTACAACCCGAATCCGAATGGTACCCCGGCTGGCTCTACTCACCCGCACTCGTCATCTTTGGCTTCTTCGCCTGGTGTATCGTGTGCGCATCGTTGGCCCGTTGGTGGCAGGTCCGTCGCCGACGTTGGTTGATCGTCGCTGGCATCATGTTGCCGCTAGCCCTGATCCCGCCGCTCAATGAACTGGTTCGCTACGTGCGGCTTGAACACGATCGCGCAGCACCACCCGTCGTCATTTCCAAAGACACCGTGTTACGCGCAGGCAATGGCACCGATTACGCATCCAAGATCAACCTGCCGCGATGCGTCGAGTGCCGCAAGGTCGGCGAGCGCGGCGACTGGCTTCAAGTCGAATTCGCGAGCGGACTGACGGGATGGGTCGAAAAGGCTCACGCTTTAGTGGCGTTTGAGTGATTCAGTTCGCCGATTTCACTCAAACAGTGAAGTGAACGTAAACGACCGGCCATCGAACAATCCACGGTCGCTCAACTTCAACGACGGGATGACCAGCAGTGCCATAAAACTCAGCGTCATGAACGGAGCGGCTAGTTGTGAACCCAGTGCCTTGGCACGTTCGTCCAGTTCCCCGTATCTTGCGGCCACAGCATCGCCATCGCGGCTCATCAGGCCCGCAACTTCGAGTGGCAGTGAGTCCACATAGCTGCCGCGTGCCACGGCCAGGCCGCCGCTATTGGAAATGATGGCGTTGATGGCTGCGACCAAGTCTTCGTCATTGGTGCCCACGGCCACGATGTTATGCGAGTCGTGCGCCACGCTTCCGGCAATGGCACCGAGTTGCAGCCCGAATCCGTGAATGAGCGCGACTGCCGGCGATGCCGGGGCATAACGATTGACCACCACAATCTTGAGCACATCGCGCTCAAGGTCGGCAACCACTTCGCTATTTTTTATCTTTGCATCAATGAGCAGCTCATCCGTAACCAGTTGGCCATCACGCGCGCCGACGACTCGCACATGATTTCCTTCAGCGGGGATGCGCAGTTGCTCTTTACTAATCCGCTTGCATGCAAACTTATTGGGCGCTGCACACGGCATCTGAGAAAGCGTGACGCGAGTTCTTATAGTCGCCGTGCTTTCATAGTGCACACCCCAAGCGGTCGCGGGGCCTTTCGTAGTATGCGATGGCAGAGTCTGTTGGAAGAAGACACGGTGTCCGTCAATCCACACCTGTCGAACTTGAAACTCCACCAAATCATCTACGAGGATGAAATCCGCTGGGTCGCCGACCCGCAGTAAGCCCACCGGCAATCCGTAGTGATTCACCGAGTTGACGCAGGCCACCCGCAACACGTCGAACAAATGCGCACCTCCGGCGATGGCACGCGCTACCAATCGATTGATGTGTCCGTCCACCAGGGCATCCGGGTGCATATCGTCGGTGCACAACATGCATCGCTCAGGATGCGACGTCAGCAGCGGCTCCAGTGCCGCAAAGTTCTTGGCGGCCGAGCCTTCACGAATGAGGATGCTCATGCCTGCCGCGATCTTGTCGAGAGCTTCGTCCAAACTCACACACTCATGATCCGTGGTGATCCCGGCCGCGGCATACCGGCACGCCTCATCGCCGCGCAAGCCCGGTGCGTGGCCATCCACTGGTTTGCCAAGTTCACGGGCAATGCGAATCTTCGCCAACACCTCCGGGTCGCCGTGCAGCACGCCGGGGTAGTTCATCATTTCGCTGAGGTAGCCCAGTCCATCTTGCTCGAACAGTTCACGCACGTCGTCGGAGGTAATGGTCGCACCAGCCGTCTCAAACGCGGTGGCCGGCACGCATGATGGCACACCCCAATGAAACTTGAACGGTGTCTGCCGGCCATTGGCGACCATGAAGCGAACGCCCTCTTTCCCCAATACATTGGCAATCTCATGCGGGTCCGACACCGTCGCCACCGTGCCATGCCGCACCGCCAGCCGGGCAAACTCGGAAGGCACCATCATCGAGCTTTCGATGTGAACGTGAGCATCAATGAAACCCGGCATCAGATAACCATCGGCCTGTTCTACAGGATCAATTGCCGTAATAAGCCCATTAACAACTGTGACTTGGCCCGGCGAGTTGCGCCGAGCTAAGACATCGACAACATTGGCCGTGATTGAAAAGGACATACCCATCGGGGCAATCTAGAAGATCAATATGCAATCGTGTGCACCGTAGTTGGATTTCGATCCAAAATGGCACATCGCGTTCTCTTGCTTTCGCTTCTTGCTACCACGGCTGGCACGACATAGGCTGACGGTCGGCACTTTCGATCTGACGCTTTGCCCGCGCGGGCCATTTGGGGGAATGATCATGCGACGTATCGTGCTATCGGCGGCGGCAGCCCTGACGCTGGGTGTCGGCTGGCTCACACTTTCCACCAACCTGTCGGGTCAAGTTCCCGGACCGGGCAACATCGTCATTCATGAAGGCCCGAGTGGGCCGATGATGATGGGCGAACGGGATGGACGTGGTAACGAATTCACCATGGCCACCAAGGGTGCCAAGGAACACGACGGCTTCTTCAAGCTGTACCAAAAAGACGATCGCGTCCTGATGGAAATCCGCCCTGATCAATTCAACAAGCCATTCCTGTGTCCGATTGCCGTGGCCCGTGGCGGCGGCATGGGCGGGCACACGCTGAACTTCGATGAGCAGTGGGTATTGCTCTTCAAGAAAGCCGGCGACAAGATCCAACTAGTCCGGCGCAATGTCCACTTCAAAGCCAAGCCCGGCAGCCCGGCCGCCAGGGCGGTTGAGACAACATATACAGATTCGATTCTCGCCGGCTTGCGGATCGTGGCGACGAACCCGTCCAAGCAAGCGCCACTGGTCAATCTCAACGACGTGCTCATGACCGACTTCGCGCAATTGCATCTCGGCGTGTTCGATCCCAGCCGTAGCACGTGGGGTAAGGTCAAAGCGTTCCCGCGGAACTTGGAGATGGAAGTACAGGCGACATTCTCCAGTGGCCGCAATCCGATGATGATGCTGATGGGCGGCGACGATGGTGTGATTGATTCTCGTGGCAACACTGTCGTCATTCACTATGGCTTCGCGGAGCTTCCCGAAGGCGGTTATGCGACACGAGTCGCCGATGATCGTGTCGGTTACTTCCTGAGTGCCATGAAGGACTTCTCCAGCGAAAGTAAGGACACGGCGTTTACACGCTATGTGAACCGCTGGCGTCTGGAACGGGCCGAACCCGTTGATCCAAAAAACACGGCGAAGCTTTCCGTGCCGAAGAAGAGCATCAAGTATTACATCGAGAAGACTGTGCCGCACGAGTATCGCGCTGTCGTCCAGGAAGGCATTCTCGAATGGAACAAGGCGTTCGAAAAGATTGGCTACCGCAACGCCATCGAGGTCGTGCAACAGCGCGACGATGAAGAGTGGGATCCGGAAGACATGAACTACAACACGTTCCGCTGGATCACGACCGGCCGGGCGTTTGCGATGGGACCATCGCGGGCGAATCCGCTCACCGGTGAAATCCTCGATGCCGACATCATCTTCGATGCTGATCTTGTTCGAATGTGGAAAACGGAGCAACAACTCTATCGCGGTCCCGGCACCACCTTCGAGCCGGCCAGCCCGATCCAGGCGATGGACCAGGGCATGGGCCTCGATCATCAACTGATGCAGCGGTTCAGCGGCGAAGTCGGTTGGAGCGAATTGCCGAAACGACTCGCCAATGATCCGACTGCCGCACGCTTGTGGGCGATTCAGCAAGGCGTGTGCCAGTGCGGTAGCCACATGCGTTACGAACTCGGCATGGCGTCAATGGCCATGATGGCCGACGATTCCGCTAAGCCAAATAACAAGATTTCCGATGAGTTGATCCAACAGGCGATCAAGTCGGTGGTCATGCACGAAGTCGGGCACACGCTCGGCCTGCGGCACAACTTCAAGGGCAGCACCATGCTGACCCACGATCAACTGCACGACACGAAGATCACTCGTGAAAAGGGTCTCGTCGGCTCGGTCATGGACTATGTGCCCGTGAATCTGGCCCCCAAGGGCGTGAAGCAGGGCGACTACTTCACCACCACACTTGGGCCATATGACTATTGGGCGATCGAATACGCATACAAACCGTTCACCGGCAATGAAGCCGATGAACTCAAAAAAGTTGCCAACAAGATTGCTCAGCCCGGGAATGACTATGGCACCGACGAAGATACGTTCCTGACATCGGATCCGAACATCAATCGCTTTGACTTGGGCTCCGATGTGATGAAGTTCGCGCAGGAGCGTATGATTCTGTCGGAATCGCTGATGAAGCAACTCTCGACCAACGTTGTGGAAGAGGGTGAAGGTTATCAACGGGCCCGGGCGGCATTCGGCATTCTGTTGTCGCAATATGGCAACGGGGCATACCTGGTTTCCAAGTTCGTCGGTGGCGAACATGCATACCGCGATCACCGGGGCGACCCGAATGGCCGCGATCCACTGGTAGTCGTGCCTCCGGCCAAACAGCGCGAGGCGCTGAAGTTCCTGCAGGAGCACACCTTCAGCGATAAACCGTTCCAGTTCCCGCCGGAGCTTTTGCGCCGGTTGGCGGTGGAGCGCTGGTCGCACTGGGGCGTCCGATCCGAATCAACGGACTTCCCGTTGAATGAACGGATCCTGGAGATTCAGAAGGTGGCGCTGAATCAATTGCTCAGCCCGGCTGTGATGCGGCGTGTACTCAACAACGCGCAAAAGACGAACAAGGACGATCAGCCGCTCACTCTTGCGGAAGTCTTCCGCAGCGTGACCGATGGCGTGTGGGCGGAGCCGCAAAATGGCGACAAACCCACGATGTCGATCGTTCGCCGCAACTTGCAAAGGGAACATGTTAAGAAGCTGTCCGGCCTGGCCCTGGGCCAGAAGGCTGGCCGCGATTCCGGCGACATGATGACGATGCTGATGATGGCAATGTCCGGCATGGGCAATCCGGACGTGCCACCGGACGCCAGGAGTCTGGCGCGATCGCACCTGCGCGACGTCAACAAACGGATTCAGACGGTTTTGGGCAACCGAGCCGTCGATGAGACGACCCAGGCCCACCTGGAAGAATGCCGCGAACGCATCGCTAAGGTGCTGGACGCTTCAATGCAGTGGAATGACTAGTTTATGCCGCCGCCGCGAGGGGCTGGGACCTCCCGCGGCGGCGCATTTGATCGAGCCGGCGCAGAAGTTTGCGCTTGCAAAGAAGAAACGTCGGTGATTGGGGCAAGTGGCGGTAGTTGAATCCGTCTTGATCTTTTCGGCAGTTTCTGCCATCGTTCGGGGTTGAACCGACCGGTGGACGGTCGGCCTTTTCACGGATGGGTGCGGACATGGCCACGGACACGGCCCCTGCCGGTACAACGTCGACGACACGGCAATGGCAGGTGCCGGTCTTCTTTCTGGGCATGGCTGCCCTCGCAGCAGTGGCCGTCGGCCGGCCCTATCTCGTGCAATTCAGTCCCTCAAGCGATCGCCGTTTGATCGACGATGCCCGAAGCGATCTTTCGGGTGATGCAACCGCGCTGATTCGAGCTTCCAGTAACGCCCAAAAGGTCGTTGATCGAACAGAAGCCGCGCCCAAACTTCGCGGCGAGGCGCATTTCATTGTCGGCACGGTGATGCTAAAAAATGCGGAGTCGCAGCCCGCCGATGCCGGGCCGTTATTCCAACAGGCGAAACACCATTTGGAACAGGCCGACCGGCTCGGTGTCCCCGACGCTGACCGCACGGCGTTGACAATACGTCTTGCTAAAACATGGCTGGCTACCAACGCCGACCCGGAACTGGCTGTTCGCGCCTTAAGCCGTGCCGCCGAAGCAAGCGATGATCCGTTCACCACATACGGATTGCTCGTCGAAGCTCTGCGCCGGCAAAAGCCACAGAATATGCAGGCGTTGCTGGAAGCGACACGCCAACAGGTAGCGCGTGCCCCCGCCAGCGCCGATGTCAACCAACTGTCGCGAGTTCGCATGCAGTTGGCAGACATGCTGCTGCAAAACAAGAATAGCCGCGATGCCCGGGTCGTGTTGGCGCGACTCGTTGCTGATGCACCGCCCGATTTGCTTTACTCGGCAAGGAAGATGCTGGCCGCCTGCCATGAAGAAGCACAAGACTGGCCGGCGGCAGCCAAGACGTGGGAACAACTGCGGGATGATCCACGGCTCCCGGCTGCGGAAAAGCCGCGTGTGTTACTGGCGCTCGGTAAAGCTCTGGCCCAAAGTCAGCGACATGATGAAGCCGCACTGGCATGGCAGACCGCCGCGACGGCGGGTGGTCCAGAAGCTCAAGCCGCAGGATTGCGTTTGGCTGAGTGGCGGTGCGCCAATGATCCGCGCGGGGCATTAACTGCGTTGGCGGATGCACTGGGAGCGGTGTCCAATCCCGATAGTTATCAGAACGAACTAGTTTCACTCGACGAGTTGCGGACCATTATCGACCGCTGCGGCGAACAGATGCGCAATCGTGGCGACTTCGAGGCAGCTGTCGAGTTGGCCAAACTGTACGCCAAAGTGGCCGCGCCGGGTCGAGCGCTGGTTCAACAAGCGGAAGCCACGGCCGCGTGGGCGGAGGACC
>JANNLP010000407.1:0-22937 GCA_031396905.1 Gemmataceae bacterium | reverse complement strand
CCCAGCAACGTCGGCGGCGCGCAGGCCGTGGTGATACTGGGCCAGCGGATATGGCTTGACCACGAATTTAGGTGAAGATTTCTTGTCGAGGATTGCTGTCGGTTCCTAGTAATATGCGTCAGCTAGGCACGACGATCATTTGCCAATCGATGTATTTGAGGCTTTTCTGGAACTCGATGCCGACACAGAACTGGCCGGATTCCAGTTTCACTTGCCACCGGACGTTGCCCAACCGCTTGATCGTCCCTTTCATCCCGTAACCGATAACGATGATTTCCACTTCGGTCGATATTTCAAGCGATTGCGTCAGTACCAGACGCGCGCCGCTGTCGGAAACGTCGAGAACGCTGGCGGCAAGATTGGGCCCAAGGCCTAACGCGCCTTTGCGGCATTGCAACTTCAAGTTGCCTCGTGCGGCACCTCTTCGCGATCGGCGAAGATTCTGCTTTCGTACTGGCTCTGTTGCGACGATGTTGGCCTCCGGCCAAGTGTAGGTCAGCGCGATAACAAATGCAATTATCCGTTGATATTGGTGCATGTTCGCGTCAAATCACTGTGATTTTGCGGTCTAACCTTCAAATGCGTCACACAGCATGTTTTTTTGGAGGGTCTGTAGTGTCAATCATCATGCTCATCACGCGATTCGCTGCCCAGGCTAGCAAAGCCGGCGGCCTTTCTGGCCCAGGCGGTGGTTTGCCAGTTATCGGAACCGGCATCTTCGCGCCAGACTTTGGGCAAGTCCAAGCGCAGCGCTTTGGCAAGGGCATTGGCAAATGGTTCGTAGAGGTCACGAAGCTCTGAAAGTTTCGCACGGTCGGAAGCGTCGTCGCGCACCGTAACGCCGACTTCACGAAGGGCGGCGAGGAGGTTGACAAGGTTGGCCGGTGGCAGGCGATCATCAACAGGGTTCAGCGGCGCTCGGCGCAGAATCAGCGCCAAGTCTACGATGGTGTGCCGGGCCATGGCGAAAGTGAGCCGCGCTTGTTGACGGTCAGCGCCGTCGGCCACTGTAAGCAACAACGCGCTGGCGTCAAGAATACAGGTAATGGCCGCGAGCCACGACTGATTATCGTGTTGCGAACGGTAAAAGCTCAACACCGGATACGACAGGTGACTTTCAAGCACGGCGGCCGACCAGTTTTCCGCCTCTTCGAGAAATCGATTCAGAGCAGCGCCGTTCTTCGGCGGAAGGCGCAAGAGCATCTGTCCCGCGCTCGGTGGTGAGCCTGCCCGGGCGTCGAGCAGGGCAATGGTCAGTTCACGCTGTGAGAACGACTGATAGAACACCGGCAGAAATCCGATGACAACTGCCAAGGTGGCAAAGCCGACCAATGCCTCGGCGATGGCCAGGATGCGGCCGGGGGAGCCGGCAGGATTAACATCTCCATAACCCAACGTCGTGAAAGTGGTGCCACTGAGATAAAGGCTATCAGCAAGGGGTCGATTGGGCGGGGCCACCGATTGATGCATTAAGCCGAAACCCACGATCAAGCCGGCGGCCCATACGCCGAACAAGCCAAATAACGACAGCGGTCCAAAGGCACCCAAGAGCCCCCGTCGAATCCGAGGGCTTGCCGTGCGATCGACGACGGCGCAGCAAGCCAGCCAGCAAAGCTGGTAGTAAAGTCGAGTGGGCCGGTACCGCCGTGTGACGCGTCGAGGCAACACCATCGATTCGAACGTATCCATCAATGTCAACAGCACCAGAAAAGTGCCGACGAGTGCGTAAACAAAGGCCATGGACAAATTCCTCGCGAAGAATCACTACTTGATATGTCAGTGAACGAAAAGCTGACACCGATTGCCATACTCAGACAAGTAAGTCAGGTGAACATTTTTAGGTTGGCCCCAGACGTTCAATCTTCCTTTCCACGGCCAGATCGCGTCTGTCTCGACAAGAATATGCACATGGTCTGAGCCATCGAAGGCACCATGTTCCTATCCTCACCAATGACAATGGCCGAATACTGAATCTTGAGTTGGAGACAATGATGGCTACCGGCAAAGTGGCTCTTGTCACTGGAAGTGGAAAACGGCGAATCGGTTGGCACGTGGCCGCCGCGCTGGCCAAGCGTGGGTACTCCCTGGCCATTCACTATCACACTTCTGCCAACGACGCGGAAGAAACCGTCGCAGCGTTTCGCCGGGACGGCATCGACGCGGACGCCTTTCAGGCCGATCTGACAAACGAAAAGACTGTGCAACAACTGATTGAACGGACTCTCACTCGGTTTGGTCGTATGGACGTGCTTGTCAACTGTGCAGCCGCGTGGAAGAGCAAGCCGCTCGAACAAGTGACGGCGGCGGACGTTCGACAGTACTTCGAGACCAATACCTTGGGGACATATCTCTGCTCGCAACTGGGCGGTCTGGCAATGGTCAAGCAATCCGAAGGCGGTTGCATCGTCACCATCGGCGATTGGGCCATGGTTCGCCCATACGTCGGTTATTCGGCTTACTTCCCGTCTAAAGGCGCGATCCCGACGCTGACGCGCACTCTTGCCGTCGAACTGGGCACACGGAACCCGAATGTCCGCGTTAACTGCATCCTGCCCGGGCCGGTGTTTCTACCGCCGGATCTGCCTGAAGCGGAACGCAAGCAGGCCATCGGTGCCACGCTGGTCAAGCGCGAGGGATCGCCCGATCATATCGCTACGACGGTGTTATTCTTGATTGACAACGACTTCGTAACGGGCGTGTCGCTGCCCGTGGATGGCGGCCGAACCGTGTTCGCGCCGGATTCAGTGTAAACCTAATACGTACAAGTGATATTCACGAACACTTTGAATTGCACCATTCCGGTGGCGGCGGGAGCACGTGACTCGCCCGTGTAATAACTATATGGGCCAGCCTGATTGGGTGTGTAGTCCCCACCCCATACGCTGATTTCACTGATTTTCAATTTGTCGGTACCGGCTGCGGCCTCGGCGTCGGCTTTCGCGTCTTTGACTGCCCTGCGAATGGCGTCACGTCGCGCCGTGCTGGTGTCACTGGCCAACCATTCAATGGCTGGACCCTGCACGGCATCGGGTTCTTCTTCACCGCCACCGAGGCGCTTAGGAAACCGGTACGAGCGCGAGGAATCTTCGCTAATGATTGTGGTGCCGCCGTGGGACAGAATCGCATCACTGAGTCGGCCGACAGCTTCCTTGAGTTTGTCGTAATCACCTTCGCGTACTGTCACGCGGAAAACTGTTTGAGCTTTCTTGGCGACGATGGTGGGTGCCGTACCCGGATTGGCTCGCGCTGCAACGAGCGTACTGGCGGCGGCCGGCGTGGTTTCGACCTCCACCTTCACCTTTGCTTGCGTCTGCAGTGCTTCTTGGATCGTCTTAGACTGTAGTTCATTTGCCGCGTGAGCGCTTTTGTCTTCACCTTCAACAGACGACGTGATGGCAAACGTCAATCGCGCCAAATCTGGTTTGATGATCGCGGTTGCGGTGGCATGAGCCACGACCTTAGGCCCCTCGACTTTCGCGGGTGACTGCGCACCACCTGTGGAAATACCGATGACGAGCAAGCCCAGGAGAACTACGACACCGATGCGTAAAGCGCTTGACATGGGGGCACTCCAATCGGGCGGCGTGAATGGTCGTTGGCAATACTATGAATGCCCGGCAAATCGTCACGATGGCGTCAACCGCCGGGCTTCGTCCATGACTTTTAGCGGCAGGCGGACTTGCGCGATTGTCGGCGCGCCAACATCCACAACTGTATAGCGTCCCCACCATTTATCGTTGACACTCACAACACGCAATGCGGACCAGGGGATGAACAATGGCGGATGGCCGGGCCGAAATAGTGGAAAAGTAGCAAGTCGCAAGCCATCCGCACAAACGCGGATCGACACGCAACCGTTGTAGTCCACCCAACCGAAACGGGCACACTGCCAGTGAAATGACTTCCCGACCGGCGTGCCCCGGCAACGATAGCGCTGTGCCACCGCAGCCCAGCCGCCAAAATAGGCAAGCGTAGTCAACACGAGACACCAGAACCCAGTGAATAGGATCGCAGCGGTAATAGCAATGAGAGCCGCGATGTCGAGATTCCTCGTAACGATCTTTCAACGCGACGCTTCCGCCAAGCACCCATCGAAAAACTCGCGCACGCGGCGAGTATATTCTTCGCCGGCGACTTCCAGTGCCTGGTTGTGTCTGGCACCGGAGACGAGCCAGAAGTCTTTGGGTTCACGGGCCGCGTCATAAAGGGCTTTGGCCATGCTGGGCCGGATGTAACTGTCTTTTTCGCCGTGAATGATGAGCCAGGGGCGCGGGGCGAATTTACGTGCGGCTGCTTCAACTTTTACATAAGTGACGCCACGTTCCTTGCCAACCATCTTCAATCCGTCCTTGCCGACCAGACCATAGTACCACGGTTTCAACATGCCGTGCAGCATGTAGTGCGTGTTGTAAATTGAGAACCAGTAACGCATGTATGGCACGAGTACGGAGTAAGTGCCAAACGCGCCATCGGTGATGGCACAGCGGACGAATGGATCGCTGGCGGCCGCCACGATGCCGGCACCGCCGCCTTTGGAAATGCCGTAAAAGCCGACGCCACGCGGGTCGACATCGGATCGCTTTTTGAGATAATCAATCGCGGATTTGCAGTCGGCCACATCCTTATCCGTGACCCATTGCAACGGTTCATAGGTCGGGTCGGCGTCACTGTCGCCCTGATTCCGTAGCTCCGCCGTAAACACATCGTAACCTGCGTCCAACAGATGACCCACATACGACATGCACGACCAACGGTTGGCGCCGTATTCAAGCCCGAACCAGATCACGCCTTTGCGTGTTGGTACCGGCGTTCGCAGATAGCCGCCTCTGAGTGTTAGGCCGTCGTACGATTTGAACTCCACATCCTCAGCATCGGTTGGACGCTCACCGCGTGGAATCACGAAGATCGGCTTCTCGACAAAAATACGCAATACGTGTTCGACATAAAGGTGACTGAGGACGAAATACAACACCGTCAACAAAATGGCAATTGCGACGGGGATCCAGATGAGCAGCACGATGCCTGTGATGAGCCAGTTCACGGCGGAGCGGCACCATCCAGGAACGAAAAACGATAAAAAAACATGAATCGGCCCATCCCTCGTCGCCGACAGCTACTCATGCAACTTGCTCAATACCAGCGAGATATTCTGCCCGCCAAAGCCAAACGCATTGGTAACTGCGTGGTCGGCCTTTATCTCTCGGGCAGTGTTGGGTACGTAGTCGAGGTCGCATTCAGGGTCAGGTGTTTCGTAATTGATCGTCGGGTGGGCGACCCCGTTGCGGAGTGTCATGATCGACATCAGCACGCCGGACACACCGGCCGCCGCGATCAAATGGCCCATTAAGCTCTTAGTTGCTGAGATCGGCACTTTGTAGGCATGATCGCCGAACACGTGCTTCATCGCCAGCGTCTCGACACGGTCATTGACCTGCGTGCTGGTACCGTGGGCGTTGATGTAGCCGATGTCGGTGGGACGCAATCCTGAATCATTCAGCGCCATCTTGATGCTGGCGATCGCACCACGGCCGTCTTCGTGGCTATCAGTCACTCGGAAGGCGTCGCCAGTGGTCCCGTAGCCGGAGACTTCCGCGTAAATTGTAGCGCCGCGCTTCTTTGCGTGTTGGAGTTCTTCAAGAACGACCATGCCGCTGCCTTCGCCGAGTACAAACCCATTGCGGTTGAGGTCGAAAGGCCGTGACGCTTTCACCGGCGCGTCGTTGCGTGTTGAAAGCGCCGTGAGCAGGTTGAACCCGGTCACGCCCATTGGGTGAATCATGCTGTGCGAACCGCCGGAGAGCATCAGGTCAGCGTCACCGAAGCGGATCATTTCCGTGGCTTCGCCGATGGCCTGGCTCGAAGCGGCACATGCCGTCAGGCAATTGTAATTCGGACCGCGCAGGTCAAACTCGCGGGCCAAATGAGCCGGCGGCGTGTGCATTTCCAGTTCACGTTCGCGAGCCAGATGAAACCGAGCCATGGAGCTGGCATAAAATGCTGAAGTGTCTAACGCTCGCTTTTCCGGGCGATTGGCGATTGCGATCGACGAAATCAAATTGGAAAAATCATGCGTGCCTTCGCCGGAGCCGAGGTAAATGCCGAAGCGATCGTGATTGACTTTCGCATTGTCCAATAGCCCTGCATCAGTGAGCGCTTGTCGGGCTGCGGCCAAACCGAAGCGTGTATTGACGCCGCATTCGTTGAATCGCTCGGCATTGGGAATGTGTTGCGACAGGTCGAACTCTTTTACCTCAGCCGCGAACGATGTGGGAAACGCCCGGGCATCGAACTGACGAATCGGGCCGACGCCGCTCTTGCCTTCGCACGCGGCGCGAAACAGGGTCGCCACGCTGTGGCCCAGCGGCGTGATGCAACCCATCCCAGTGATGACAACCCTGCGTGCGTGCATATCGATCAGCCGTCCCATCTCCTGATTACTGCCGCCCCGACTTGTCCCAATTCCGTCATGCTGAGCTTCAGGACGTGCGGTTTCGTCACCGTGTGAGGTTCGCGCAAGACGTTGATCGGACATTCCGGGTCGGGTGTTTCATAATTCAGCGTCGGCGGCAGTTTGCCATCGCGCAACGCGAACAAACTCATCGTCATTTCCACGGGCGCAGCCGCAGCGCTGAGGCTGCCAATGTAACTCTTGCCCGCGAATACCGGCGTGGTCTTGGCAAACACCTTGGCGATTGCTCGCGCTTCCCACGCATCGCCTTTTACGGTGCTTTGGCCATGAGCATTAACATGGTCGATGTCGGCCACTGTGACGTTGGCTTGTTTCATCGCTGCGATGATGGCTCGCACAATTCCATCGCCGGTGAAGTCGCGGTCGAAGGCGGAACCGAAGCCGACCAACTCGCCGTAGATCTTGGCACCACGCCTTTTGGCGTGTTCCAACTCTTCTAGTGCGAAGATGCCGGCACCCTCGCTGATCACAGTGCCGTCGCGATCCTTATCGAATGGTCGACACGCCTTTTCTGGAGAGTCCGAGCGGTGCGACAAATCGGCGAACAGGCATTGCCGGCCCAGGCTAAGCACATTGAGCTTGGCGTCGCCCGCACCGGTCAAAAAGAAGTCCGCCTTATCGCGCTGAAGGATTCGGTAAGCCTCACCGATGGCAAGGAGACCCGCGACGTCGGTTTGCGTGATCGAATTATTTGGCCCGCGCGCGTCATGGAAGATCGAGGTATGACATGCCACCATGTTCGGCAGGTACTTCAGCATCCACAACGGTTGAATCGTCGGGATGCCCTCTTTGCCCCACTTGGCGAAATCCACCTCGCCGGGGGTGCCATGGTACGCGATCACCGATGCAGCAATAAGGTCGTCAAGATCTGTCGGAATGAGGCTGGAGCCGAATTCGACACCAAACCGCTCCGGATCAAGCTGCCCTTTTTTGATACCGGCATCGGCCATTGCAGCGTTGGCACCGGCCACGCCAATGATAATCGGGCGTGCCATCATCTTGATGGCCTTGCGCTCTTCCTTGCCGGCGAGCGATTTGCGCGGATCAAAGCCTGGCAATTCGCCGCCGATGCGTACCGAGTATTGCGAAACATCAAAACTGGTGAGCGGACGTATTCCCGATTGGCCGGAGTTTATCGCCGACCATGTCGTGGCCGCGTCCAAGCCCAATGGGCTGAGGACGCCAATCCCGGTGATCACTGCACGGCGTGACGCCATAAGAGATTCCGATGCTCCATCGTTGGGATAGTTACATTATGGTTGAATGTCGGACGGACAACCGCCGCCGCTGTACATGCGTCACTCGAATTTGGTCGAGTTTGCGGGCGGGGGCGACGATTGCATCGCTCGTGCTTCCGTACGCCAGGCGACCAGGCGACCAACGGCCCATGGTAAAAGCGTGCCCTCGGATATGCGCCGAATTGTTTTGCCTGCTAATACCACGCCGTGTCGCAGCAGTTCCGCCGGCGAGCCGTTGGTATTGCGCCAAAAAAGTCGCTCTTCATTGCGTGACTGCTGTTCAATCAGCTTGCCACGTGGCCGCCCGTACGAGGCCGAGCCGCAGTGTAGTACCCGGCAGTTCGGCACGTATCGAATCGAATAATCCGCGTGACGCAAACGCAACGACAGGTCCACATCCTCAAAATAAGCGCCGAACGATTCAACAAAACGTCCCACCGCCAAAACGGCCTCGCGACGATAGAACGCAGCGCAAGCGCTGGCAGCATCAACAAGGCGAGACGTGAGCCATGGACCTGTCGGCAACTGACCGCGGCCGCGTGGTTGTGCGAAACCGCCGCGATCATAGGAATCACCGGCGCTGTCAATGATCTGGCCGGGCCAGCGTAACACGAGCGGGGCAACGGCTGCAATTGTGGTGTCTGCAAATGCCGCAATGCCTGATGACACGTCCGAAGCCAACTCCGTATCGTCGTTTAGCAACTGCACGATGTCGGCTCGAGCTGCAGCAAATCCCGAGTTCGCGGCGACACAAAAGCCGCGCGGCTCGTTGAAACGAATGATTTGGCACGCTGTAGTGGTTCGAGCGAGCGTTGACACGACGCTGTCTTGTGACCCATCATCAATGACAATGATCTGCGTGCCTGCAGGCGCGTGTTGAACGACCGATTGTAAACACAGTTGCAACAAGTCCGGCCGCGAGTGCGACGGAATGATTACCGACAACGGCGGCTTGGCGCTCATTCGGATGATTCAGTCAATTCGCGGGCGCTCATTGACAACAGGTGCCGTGCCCGGGCGGATTGGCCGTGCAAAAGATGCCTCGCGATCTTAGTCAATCGTTGGAAATGTTCTCGTCCGGTTTTGCTGAATCGCGCTCGCACTCGGCCTTCCAAACTCACTAGCCGTGCCAGCAGTCGAAACTGCCAACGAGGCCAGTGCTTCGTCGCATAAGTCAACAAGGCATGACGGGTGATCAATCGCAGCGGAGGTGGTACGGCACGGGAATGCAATGGGTGATAGTGTGTCACGGTCGGCTCCGCCTCGTGCCACACTGTCCAACCCGCCGTGCGCGCACGGCGGCACAAATCCACATCCTCGTAATACAGGAAGTAATCTTCGTCGCAACCATTCAACTCTTCCCAGCACAGCCTCCGGACGAGCATGCAACAGCCCGTAGCCCACGGCACTTCAACGGCTTGCACAGGCGTGTGTTGACAGCGACGGCGCGACCGTGGCTTCACCAAACCGGTCAATACGTTGCCCAGCGTGGGGAATGCCCCCGTCGAGGGTTGCGGAGTGTCATCGGCGTGACGCAAACTGAAGCCAATGATGCCCACGTTGGGATTAGCTTCGAGTCGGTGACCCGATGTTGCAATGACCTCGTCCAGAAATTCGTCGGACACGTTAATGTCGGGATTAAGCAACAAGAGCCATTCGCCTTGGCTGTGGCGAAATCCCTCGTTCACGGCGCGGGCGAATCCGCGATTGCGGCCGAAACTCCGCAGGATCACGCCTGGGCGTCGCGATGCCCACTTTCGCAGCGGCTTCACGTCGGCATCATTGTCAACCAGCACAATCTCGGCATTCCCTATGCGCATCGCTTCGCATCGATCCAATTGTCGCAAAAGTCGCTTGGTGTGTTCGGTTTGGCGGAAGTTGACGACGACAATGGAAATGGCGACGGCCACGTCGGTTCGACGTGTCGAAATCGCTGTCACGGCATCGAGCAAATCCAGATGCGGGGGCACGACCGTGGGATTCCTTCCGGAGGCGACGCTCCTGCCGTGACGGGGCTGATCCTTGACCCGGACGGAAGTATAGTCGCCAAACGGGTTTCGATGCAACCGCAACTAACGGGCGGCTTCGCGCAAGAATCGAATGGCCGCACGCGCCGCATTCACCGCGTCGTGGCTATGCCGGCTTAGCTCCACGTGAACGCCGCCAGCGTACTTAATATTGTGCAAGGCATTCAGGACGGGCGGAAAGTCGATTTCGCCCTCGCCGAATTGCAAATGCTCGTGCTCTTTACGGCACATATCCTCAATGTGGACATTGTGGAGATGCTCACGTTGCTGATGAATGGTCTCGACGATTGGCTCGCCCTGGCAGTGCAGGTGCCCAATATCCAAGGTCAGCCCGAATCGCGAACTATTGACACTCCTGGATAGGTCAACATACTTCTTCGTCGAATCGATAAACATCCCGGGTTCCGGTTCAAAGGCAATGTCCACTCCACGCTGCTCGGCCAAATCACACAATGCTCGGCAACCATCCGTCAGTCGTTGGGAAATCTCTTCGTCTGGTGCCTCATCTATGGCGGTCCCTGACCACAAGCTCACGCACTCGGCGCCGAGAGACTCAGCAATCCAAATGGCCCGTCTGAGAAACGCCAACCGGTAGTCGCGCTCCCACGGCTGCGGGCTGATCAGCGTCGGCTGGTGTTTCCGCCGGGCATCGAGTATGAATCGCGCCCCGGTTTCGATGACGCATTTCATTCGCAGGCGTTCCAGCCATTGCCGAATTGCACCCATCTGTTCGTATACATCTTTGTCGAAGGGATTAAGCACGAAATGGTCGAGCGTGATCGCCACCGACTCATAGCCGAGATCAGCCAGGATCGGCAGCACGTCTTCGAGCCGATGGTGAGCGAAGCCATTGGTGTTGTAGCCGAACCTCAGCACGTCAGGGAACCGCCTCCAGGTATTCGACTTCCGGAAGGTGCTTGCGCAATTCCTGCTCAATTCCCATGATCAGCGTCATCACAGTGGCGGGACATCCAGCACAAACATCAGTGACTCGAAGACGAACCACGCCGTCGGTCACATCTAATACTTTGATTCCAGAGACGTCTAGGGAGAGCGCGGGAGCGACATGCACTTCAAGAACTGATTGAATTCGAGCCTTGAGATCATCAATTTCTCCGCCGAAAGGGGCAAGTTTCTTTCGCGTTTGATCAACATCGTCATGAAGTTGGCGCACGAGTTCCTCCTTCGACTCGAACTTCCGCGTATCGCGCAAGCGCTCGACGAAATCAACTGCCAATGGCTGGCCGTAGAGATGCTGATCAAAGTCCAGAAGATGCACTTCAATTTTTCGAGCGGACACGCCGAATGTTGGGTTCAGGCCGATGTTCGCGGGACCCATAAACTCGCCGAACGTACATTGAACCCGCACGGCATACACGCCGTCGCCGGGGATCACTGTGGGACATTCGGCGAGGTTGGCCGTCGGGAAGCCGAGCGTCGCGCCACGTCGATCACCCACAACAACGGTGCCGCGCAATCGATACGGCCGACCGAGTAGCCGTGTCGCACCGATGACATTGCCGGAGTCCAATGCCGCGCGGACACGGGAACTCGAAACAGGCTCCCCGCTGGCGGCCATCTTCGCTGCGACGATGCGACACGCAATCGAGTTGTCTCGACAGAAGCTCTTCAACGACTCCGTCGTTCCCACACGATCTCGGCCGAATCCAAAATTGAAGCCTTCGACGACGGCCTTGGCCGCGAAGCGATCCACGAAGAGCCGTTGCAAGAACTCATTTGCTTCCAGCCGCAACAGATCGGGCGTTGTCTGGAGAATGACGACCCAATTCGCGCCGGCCTTCAGCAACAACTCGGCCCGGTCTTCCGGCGTTGTCAATTGCGGCATAAACCGATCCGGGGCCAATAGTCGCAGCGGATGGGGATCAAATGTTACCGCTACGGCCGGTGCATTAAGTCGTCGGGCTTCTTCCCGCAACTCGGCGATCAGTGCGGCATGACCGAGATGCACACCATCAAAATTGCCGACGCTGACGGCCGAGCCGCGCAGTTCAGCGGGGAAGGAATCGTCGATCGCAAGCGTCAGGACATTGGTCATTCGGTGTGAACCACGGACAGGGAACGCGACTCTCCGATATGATAGTGTGTGATCTCGGGTCGGCCGGACGGCCGCTCTCGACGGCACGGGCGTAAGCCAACGGCCGACGTGGGAGGAAAGTCCGGGCTCCACAGGGCACGGTGACAGGTAACGCCTGCCGTCCGCAAGGACAGGGAAAGTGCCACAGAAAAGATACCGCCTCGCAAGAGGTAAGGGTGCAATGGTGCGGTAAGAGCGCACCGCGGCGCGGGTAACCGCGCTGGCAAGGTAAACCCCACCGGGAGCAAGGCCAAGCAGGGGGCAGGGTGGCATCGCCCGTTAGGACCCCCGGGTAGGCTGCTTGAGCCGCCGGGCGACCGGCGGCCCAGAGAAATGGCCGTCGCCTTCCGCAAGGAAGGACACAAAACCCGGCTTACAGGCCGGCCCGAGATCATTGACTTAGAGTCAAATCTGTGCGGATTCCAATGCAATCGGTCGCGGGTGTGGTCGAAATCGCGCCCCGAAGAGAAATACAGTTTCGATGAGCGAATCGTCAACAAGTTGAGAATGGCCTGGGGTCCCATCCCAGTTTCTGGCTGTGATCAATTGCTTCGCAACATTCGCTTCCATTCCACATGCGATCAGATAGAGCCAGAGGATCGTTGGAGAACGGTTCCAGCCGGCCGAGCAATGGATGTAAACATGACTTCCTTCGTGGCAAACCATGGCATGAAGTTTCGTCAGGCATTCCAACGCAACTTGATTGGGAATTCGCGCAAGATCCGTGATTGTGTAATCCGCTACTTCAAGAAACGGGCCATCCTCCATTGACAACACACTTGGTGAGTCACCGACGTTAAGAATGTGCGAAATACCTGCGGAACGCAATCTGACCAAGCGTTCTTCGCACGCAAGAGCGCCCTGCCAAATGCACTTGGTTACCTGAAAAACTCGTACCGGTGTCATTATTATCGCACTATTGGCAATTCCCCTTGCGGCAACTTCCGCACCAACAACTCGCTAAACACGCTATCGCGCGAGGAAAAGTAGCTGCTGTAGCTGCGGGCCTCGGCAGCGTAATGCGGTTCGTCGAGCAACCGCTTGTGCAGCGCGGGAAGATTGTAAAACGGTACGCTCGTGTATAGATGGTGGGCAATGTGGTAGTTGATATTGAGCGGGGCGACGATCATCCGCTCGAATAATGTTGCAGGCACATGGCGGGTGTCGCGTACTTCGCCGGTGGCGGGGCGGAAGGTGTGTTCAGAGATCCAGCGGAGGCGAACAAAAAGCATGAAGAAGGTGAGGGCCGGCAATGCCCACAGCAGCAAGTAATATTGCCAAACGTTGAACCAGATCACCGTGGCAACGATCGATACATGATAAACACTAGAGAGAATTGCATCACGCAGGCATCGCGACGCCAACTTCGGATCCGTTCGGTGCCGCCACCACAGCGATATTGGTGCCCAGCGACGCCACATAGTCAGGTTGCGTGGCAAGTTCCAGATGAACAGATCGGCTAGGAATACACGAAGTGCCGCAAGTCGCGACTTAGGAAATTGCCAGACCTCGTCATCTTGAAACATTCTGTAGTACGGGTCGTCTTCGGTATTCAGTCCACCGTGGTGCGGCAAATGCTCCAAACGGTAACCGAGCGTGGAAATTCCCTGGGGAAACGCACAGAACAAGTCGCTGATGAGGTCGTTGGCCGTCCGGTTTGTGAAGAGCCGATAATGTGTCGCATCATGCATGATGACGACGAGCGTGTGCTGACGCGATGCGATGATAAAAACGGCAACGGCGTAGGCTGCCCAGTGATGGAGATAGATTGTTGCCGCGATCGTGGCGGCGATAATCGCCCACTGCCTTGCGATCGCCGCGGCAGCTTTCCAGTTGTTGACCTGCGAGAATGCGCGCACGTCCTCAATCATCTCGGGGCTGCGCATCATAGCCGCGAGAGCCGATCCGGAATTAATGGTCATGGAGTTCCTAATTGATGCGCGCGGGGCCGGCCCGTTCCATAAGCGGCGCCGCGGCATTCAACAATTGTATTTAGAAACTGAAGTGTGAACTGAAACTAGTGCAGTTACGCGGAACTAATTTACCGCTTTCCCTGCAGAATAGAGGCAGTTTCCCCAACTGCATTATCCACAATTGTACGCCACCGTACCAACCGCAAACTGACCCTGACGGGATTCGAACCCGTGTCGCGGCCTTGAAAGGGCCGTGTCCTAGGCCTCTAGACGACAGGGCCGGGCAAAGAGGGATGGTACGAGCCGATGTGGGGGAGCGTCAAGCGCATTTGCCATGTAACCATCTCGGCATCCCATACATCGCAGAAGGAGGCGAAGTCCGTTTGACTGGTTCGCAGCCACTGCGGCCGTAGAATGCCGACTGTCGCCTGATGGAGGACGAGTTTATGGCCAGCAAGAATGTGATTGAGATCACCAACGATAATTTTGCGACCGAATTGGCCGGCGGGCAACCGGTGCTCGTGGACTTCTGGGCGCCGTGGTGCGGGCCGTGCCGCCAACTCGGGCCAACCATCGACAAGTTGGCCGACAAATACGCCGGCCAGGTCAAAGTCGGCAAATGCAACGTCGATGAAAATGGCGACTTGGCTGCCAAGTATGACATCACGACCATCCCGCGCGTGCTCTTATTCAAAGGCGGCGACCGGCCCACAGCCCAACTCGTCGGCCTCCAGCCCGAGAGCGAGTTCACCAAGGCGCTGGACTCCGCGTTGGCGAGCTGACTTTCTAGTTGAATTGGATTGTCATTTTGGCCGGACGTGGTCACCACGCCCGGCCATCTTCGTTGTCGTACTCCGTAAAGTCACGTTTTGACGACATTTTTGCCGCCACTTATCGATCCCAAGACGCGTTTGGCAGTGGTGAAATTGCACCGATCTGATACTTTTTACAGTACCGAGACCGCAGAACTTCGAGACCGATCCGCAAATGTCCTCGGGCAGTCCCTACCTGTTGATTCATCGCGATGAAGGCTACGGCGAAGTCTTTCCCATCGTGGCTGCGCAGCGGTACGGTATGGGTCGCGCTCCGACCAATCCCATTGTCATCAAGGATGAACTTGCCAGCCGCGAACATGCCGAAGTGTATTTTTCCGAAGGTCAATGGCACGTGCGTGATCTTGGCAGCTTGAATGGCACAAGGCTTAATGGCCAGGTGCTGACCCGCGATACAGTCCTCGCGCCTCAAGACGAGATTCGCGTCGGCCGCACGCGGCTACTTTACCTCGAAAAAATGTCCGGCGTGCCGACGGTGCCGCCGACAACCAAGATGCCCGACCAGTCGGTGGCGATCCGCAAGCGGCTGGGCGACACACGTTATCAGCAGCCGATGGATGCCACCGGGCAAACCAGCCACGGCCGAGAGTTTCCGAGGGAGCGCATTGAAGCCGACCTGGCACGCCTCTACCAACTCGCCTTGCGCATGGGCGAAGCCGAAACTGTCGAAGCACTTGCAGAAACCGTGTTGGCGGGTTTACTGGAAGCGGTGCCCGCCGATGTCGGTGCGATTCTGACGGTGCGGGAGAACAAAGACCTCGACATCCTAGCGTACAAGACGCGTGATCCGAATCAGAAGACGTATCACAAGATATCGCAGTTTGTCAGTTCCGAGGTGTTGACGAGCAGGCAAGCCATTCTTGCTGAAGATGTGACCACACACGCCAACCTCAGCAAGCGCGACAGCCTGGCCGAGTTGAAGGCGACCAGCCTGATCTGCGCTCCGGTTCGGGTGGATGGCCAGGTTTATGGCCTGATTCACATTTACGGATCGGGTTCGGTGCGGCCGTTGGATGCCGAAGATCTGGAGTTCGTCGTCGCAGCCGCGAATCAACTCGCCGTCGCCATCCAGGCGATTCGCAAACAATCGCGCTTGTCGGCCGAGTTGCTGGCGTTGCGCGATCAGCTCAAAGTTGAAAGCGAACTGGTTGGATCAAGCAAGCCCATCACCGACATCATCGCACAGATTGGCAAAGTAGCGGGAACAACTGCAACCGTGCTAGTCCGCGGCGAAAGCGGCGTCGGCAAGGAACTAGTCGCACGGGCGATCCATTACAACAGCCCGCGCAAGGAAGGGCCCTTCATCTGTCTCAATTGCGCGGCTCTCACCGAGACGCTGTTGGAAAGCGAACTATTCGGCCACGAACGCGGCGCGTTTACCGGTGCGACGGAAAAAATGGTCGGCAAGTTCGAGGCGGCCGACCACGGGACAATCTTCCTAGACGAAATCGGCGAAATGAATGTGGGCACGCAGGCGAAGTTGCTGCGCGTGCTGGAAGGCCATTCCTTCGAACGCGTCGGCGGCAACACGGCCATTAAAGTGGACGTGCGCGTGGTGGCCGCCACCAATCAACCATTGGAACAAGCCGTACAGGGCGGCAAGTTTCGCAAAGACCTATTCTTCCGTTTGCAGGTCGTTGAGTTCCGCGTACCTTCGCTACGAGAACGCTTGGACGACGTACCGATCCTAGCCGAACACTTTCTGAAGCGTTTCGTCCGCGAGACCGGCCGCAAGATTCGCGGCTTCACGCCAGGCGCGCTGAAGAAGATGCAGCAATACCAATGGCCCGGCAACATCCGCGAATTGAAAAATGTCGTTGAGCGAGCCGTCGCACTCGGCACCGGCCCCACCATCGGCGACGAAGACGTGATCCTTTCATCGCTATCCGTCGGCCTCTCCGGCACGCACGCGCTGACTTACAAAGAGAAAACCCTCGAAGATGTCGAACGCGAACACATCAAGTCCACACTCGCGCACACCGACTGGAACAAAAGCCAAGCCGCCAACATCCTCGGCATCGAGCGCTCGACGCTGGATCGCAAAATCAAGACGTACGATATCAGCCGATAGTGCGTAAACACTCCGACGCATTTGAATCAGTCACCTTTTCAGTCATTTGATCGTTCATAACACATAACGCATCGTGGTATCGAATCAACAATCGTAAGTCGCGAATGCCGAAGCTCGCATCCAAAAGCCCTCGAATCGAATGGTGCATTAGCAGTCCCCACGTCATGCCAAATGATCCGCCCAAAGCGAATCCAAAAACTCCCATACCTTGAAATGGCGCTGCTTGCACGCCAAGTTTCATTATTTGGGCCAAGGCGAAACAAACGAAAACCGCTAATCCAATGCACGCAAATAGCAATATTGCGTGCAACCCGATCAACCACGGTCTTATTCGTTCGAAAGCCCGGACGCTTTTGCGTACCCGTGTCAAGTACTCCTCATCAGGCAAGGCGCGCTTGTCCAACCACCTGATGATTGATTTTATCATGGACTAGCTCCAACGTTCATCCTCGCTCCACCATCATCGCCACCGCATTTCCGCCGCCTAGGCAAAGTGACGCCAAGCCGCGTTTTACGTTGCGGCGTTCCATCGCGTAAAGCAGTGTCACCAGCACCCGGGCACCGCTACAACCAATGGGATGGCCTAGCGCGACGGCACCGCCGTTGACATTGACTTTTTCTGCGGGCAATTTCAGTTCGTTCGCACATGCCAAACCCTGTGCCGCAAAGGCTTCATTGAGTTCGAAGAGGTCAATGTCGTTGACAGTGAGTTTGGCTTTCTCCAATACCATTCGTACCGCGGGCACCGGCGCGATGAAGATGTCTTTCGGGGCGACACCGGAAGTCGTGTAGGCGACAATCCTCGCCAGTGGTTTCACTCCGAGTTGTTCGGCCATTTTTCGGCTGGCGACAACCACGCCGGCGGCACCGTCGCTAAGTTGCGAGGCGTTGCCGGCCGTCACTGTGCCATCAGGGCGAAACGCGGGGCGCAGCTTCGCCAAGCTCTCGGCCGTGGTATCAGGGCGAATGCCTTCGTCTTTGGCGACTGTTTTCGCTTTGGCTCCGCTGCCAACAGTGATTGGTAACACCTCGGCCGTAAACGCCCCGGACTCCCACGCGGCGGCGGCTCTTTTGTGGCTTTCAGCGGAGAAACGATCCTGATCGACACGGCTCACGCTGCACTTGGTTGCGATGTGCTCGGCGGCGTCACCCATCGGCCAATTCTCGAAGGGACACCACAGGCCATCGCGCACCAGCGCATCAAGCATTTTGCCGTCACCGTATTTGGTACCTTTCCGAGAATCGGTGATGATGTGCGGCGCTCGGCTCATACTTTCCATACCGCCGGCGACAACTAATTCAGCATCGCCGGCCCGGATCGCCTGAGCGGCGAGCATGACGGCCTTCAAGCCGGAGCCGCACACTTTGTTGATGGTGACCGCCGCAATGGTATCGGGCATACCCGCGAACAAGGCTGCTTGCCGTGCCGGGTTCTGTCCCACGCCCGCCTGCACGACATGGCCCATGATCACTTCATGCACCTGTCCCGGCAGTACCTTGGCGCGGGCCATCGCTTCCTTCAACACGGGCGCGGCAAGTTGTGGCGCGGTCAACTCGGACAGATCGCCGAGGAACTTGCCAATGGGGCTGCGAACGGCGCTCAGGATGACTGCTTCTGACACAACTTGGACTCCGGCGAGGTAAACACGGTGGCGACTTCTATCATTATCACAACTTGGGCCATCAGGGGCACGCCGGTTTTATGTCCGACCCGATTCTCCGCACGGAAAAGCTGACCAAAGACTATGGCCGCGTCCGGGCGCTCGCCGACATGGACTTAACCATCCCGTCCGGCGAGATCTTCGGCCTGCTTGGTCCCAACGGCTCGGGCAAGTCCACCGCAATCCGCTTGATTCTCGGCTTTCTTCGACCAACACTCGGCATGGCCAGCGTGCAAGGTTTCGACTGCTGGACGCAATCAGTCGAGGTGAAAAAGCGGCTGACATATCTGCCGGGCGAACTACGCTTGTACGAGAACATGACCGGCCGGCAGTTGGTGAGTTTTCTCGCTCGACTTCGCGGCGAACCAATTGACGGCGACATGGATCGACTGGCGACGCGGTTTGACATCGACTTATCCCGGCCGCTGGTACAACTCTCGTCCGGCATGAAGCGCAAGGTCGCTCTTCTGGCGGTGCTTGTGCCACGGGTACCATTCATCATTCTCGATGAACCGACCAACGCACTCGATCCTTCGATGCGTGAAGAACTGCTGGCGTTACTGCGCGAGGCGAAGATCCGGGGGCAGACCGTCATGTTTTCATCGCACGTGCTGAGCGAAGTTGAATCCGTGTGCGACCGCGTCGGCATCTTGCAGCGCGGCCGGCTCGTGCATTTGGAAACTATGGAATCACTCCGTCGTGAGCGCGTGATCTGGGCGCGGTTGGTCGCGCCCCTGCAACAATGGCCCGATGTGCCGGGGGCAAAACCCGTCACGGAACTTGGCCGCGAGATTGCCTTCGAACAAACTGGGCCGCCCGGGCCGCTATTCGCCTGGCTCGGCACACAGGCCGTCGAGGAAATTCGCGTCGAAGCGACGGGATTGCATCCTGTGTATCTGAAATATCACGGTAACGCGGCATAATGGGCACATTGATATGGAAGCTGCTCCGCGATGTGCGCACGGCGTTGATCGTGATCGCGCTACTTCTTTTTGGCTTTCAGATTCTCTGGGTCAAGGTCACACAACGCGCGGTCACCCAGATCTCTCCGTTCTTCACCACAATTGCCGGGCGAGCCGGCATCAATGCCAAGCTCATTGAGGAACAGCTTTTCTCCGGCCCCGGCAAGATTGTGCAGATGATGGCCGGCGGTGAGAACATGCACTTCGAGCGGGCACCGGACATGTTGTCAATCGGCTACGTCCATCCGCTCATTCAGATCATTCTGTGCGTGTGGGCGATTGGCCGGGCTGCTCTTGCGCTGGCCGGTGAACTCGATCGTGGAACGTTGGAGCTGCTGCTCGCACAACCGGTTCCACGCGGCCGAGTCATCGTTGCACACCTGCTTGTCGATCTCATGACCATTCCGCTTCTGGCGTGCAGCATCTGGTTCGGCACCTACGCTGGTTACAAAATTCTCGGGCCGTTTGAAGTGAACTTGGAAGAAGTACAAAAACAGTTTGCCATGCTGCCCTTCCCCGTAGTGGTGAACGCAGAATTCCTGAAAGTCGATGTCTGGGCGTTCGCCCCCGCCATCTTCAACATCATGGCACTAATGTTCGCGGTCAGTGGCATCACGATGGCGATATCCGCGGCAGGTCGCTTTCGCGGGAAAGTCCTGGGTCTCTCAGTCGTCACGTTTCTGGTCATGTTTCTGCTCAACGTGATCGCTCAGCTTTGGGACACCATCAGCGCGTTACGCCCGTTTGGCGTGTTCTACTATTACCAACCCCAGCGAATCATCCTCAGCGGCAAGTGGGATGTGACGCTACCTTGTGGTCAAGTTAATGGCACGCTTGTCCTCCTCGGCGTCGGCATCATCGGCTATCTTGTGGCCTGGATGAAGTTTCGTGGCCGCGATTTGCCCGCACCACTCTAAACATGTTTGTCCAGGGACGTTCTTTCACAACTCTCGCGAATCGTAGTTCCCATTCAGTGTGAACCCGATTTGTTGATCGGACTATACTGCCGCGCCATTTCAACCGCCAAGTCTGACAATCTCTCGTGAAAAACGCAATTTCATATTGGCACGGCATGTGCATTTGATTGAATCGCGACAATGTTCAACCAACAAGGAAACTGTCATGGGCCTATTACTGCTGATCGTCTTGCTGCTGCTTTTCTTCGGCACGGTGCCCCGGTGGAACCATAGTCGGCAATGGGGTTATGGCCCGAGCGGCGGTTTGGGTCTGCTTCTTGTGGTCGTGATCGTGTTGGCACTGATGGGGTCGATTCCGTGGTACGGCTGGAACCGACAAGTCGTTGTCAGTCAGCGACCGGTCACCATCGTCAACCCTCGCCCTGTCACGGTTGTGAATCCTTAATCGCGGTCTTCCTTGCCCGGCACGTTAGTACGACGTGCCGGGCGGGCGCTTATAGGAGGTATGAACATGTCACTTTTTCTAATGGCACTGATCTGCCTTTTCATGTTCCCGCCACTTCCCAGATATCTGATTGCGACCAGTTTGAAATTGCGCCGCGCGTATTGGCTACGTTCTGTCGCCAACATCACGGCCGTGTCAATCATCCTGTCACTTGCGAATTGATGGCGAAAGTCACCATGTTATCTTTGACCTTCGAAACTCATCGGTCCATTGTTCGCCGTGCTTCCAGTTCCTGCCACCGAGCGTAATGCTCGGCCACGGCGCGCTCGGCGGCTTCTAGTGCATGACACGCATCGGCCAGTGCGACATGCCCGGCAGTCGCGGCTTTTTCGACGGCCTCATGCCGCGCTACGACCGTTTCTTCGGCCGCGAGAATCACGGACTCGATCTGGTCCCATTCCTGCTGTTCGCGGAAACTGAGTTTGCGCGGCTTCGTGCTTGAAGCAGATGGCGTCCTGCGAGCGGCGGCCGGCTTGGCAGCGATTGGCGCAATCGCGCGCTCATACGCCGCCAGCCATTGGCCAACGCTGGCATAAAGTGCCGAGCCGCCCCGGCCATCCAGGCCGATCACTTCGGTGCAAAGGCGATCCAGTAAGTCTCGATCGTGGCTGACCATCACCATCGCGCCGGGAAACTCGGTGAGGCTGTCTTCCAGAACTTCCAGCGCCGGGATGTCCAAGTCGTTGGTCGGTTCGTCGAGCAACAGCAAGTCCGCGGGCTGCACCATGAGTTGAGCAATGCGTACACGCGCTTGTTCGCCGCCACTGAGTTCGCCGACGAGTGTGTCGAGTTGATCCGGCTGAAATTGAAACTGCTTGGCCCACGACATGACATGGCGAGGCGTGTCGCGAATCATCACCGTATCGCCGATGGGACTCAATGCACGACGTAGCGAAAGGGTAAGGTCCAGGGTCGCACGGCCCTGCTCAAACATCACCGTACGCAGTGCCTCGGCCCGTGTAACTTTGCCAGCATCTGGAGCAAGTTCGCCGGCAAGCACTCGCAAGACAGTGCTTTTGCCGCTGCCATTAGGGCCAAGCAATCCGAGCTTCGTCCCCGGTGTGAGTGCGACATCAAGTCCGGAGAACAGCATCCGGCCACCAAGCGACTTGCCGATCCCCTCGGCCGTGAGCAGTTTGCGTGTCTGTCGGCCGGTGGCGACGAAGTCGATCCCCGCCGAACCGACCGCGGTGTTGCGGTAACTCAACTCGGTGAGTTCTTCACGCCGTCGGCCCGCTGCATCGATACGTGCTGCGGATTTACGCGTGCGCGCCCGAGCTTTGTGAGCCAGCCAATCCGTTTCGCGACGCACTTGGTTCGCGACGGATTCCTGTTGGCGTGCCTGCCCCTCCAAAAAGTCCTCGCGCCGATCGATGAATGTGTCGTACGAGCCGGGCGCACGAAATGCGCCGCCGGGATAAACCCGGTTAATCTCAATCACTTCGTCGGCCACGGCTCGCAGAAAAGCCCGGTCATGCGTCGCCACCAGATAGCCAAATGGTGCGGCTCGCAAAAAACGCTCCAACCAGACAATGCCCGGCACATCCAGGTGATTGGTTGGTTCATCAAGCAGCATAAAATCAGGCTTACACACGAGTTCGCGCGCGAGTGCCAGCCGTTTGCGCCATCCACCGGATAGCGTGGAAGCCAGTTGGTCGGGGTCGGCAAAGCCCATCTGAGTCAGTGTGATGGCCGCCCGTGTCTCGCGCTCATGTTCTTCAATGCCTTCGTTACCGAGTGCGGCCACCAACACATTGCAAACGGTTTGATCCGGCGCAAACTCATCCACTTGCACCAGGTAGCCGATGCGAGCGGAACGACGTTGCGTCCGCTGCCCGGCATCCGGTTCCTCGCACCCGGCCAGCAGTCGCAAAAGTGTGGACTTCCCCGCACCATTAGGCCCGATCAGGCCCACGCGCTCGCCCGCACGAAGCTCGATCGACAATTCGGAAAACAATGGCCGCGGACCATAACCCTTGGTCAATCCCTGCCCGCTCAACAACACACTCATGCATGGTCCTGTTTGAACAGCTGAATCGTGCTCGTCTGACGATTATACGAAGCTATTATTCCAACTCACCCTTGACCACTCACAACTATTTAGATCGAACCGCCGAAGCGCAAGCGGAATTGAATGAAGTCGCTGGCAGCCACCGCACCGTCGTTTTCGAAATCGAAGATTGCGCTGGTGCCACCGAACGCAAGGCGAAACTGAATGAAGTCCCCGGCAGCCACCGTGCCGTCTC
>JANNLP010000619.1:0-2632 GCA_031396905.1 Gemmataceae bacterium | reverse complement strand
TCGCACCGCGCCGCCGCCGCCGCCAAGCCCAGCGACATGGCAGTCGAACCCGACACGCGGCGATACGTTCCCGGTGCGTAAGTTTTCGCCGGCACGCGGAAGCTCTGAATCTTCAGCCCTTCGCCAAAATGAAACCCCGCCTTCAGTGCACGGCGATCCGCCTTATGGACATCGGGCAACGCGGCAAAGCGATCGTTCAACCAGTGCAACGTGGGTTCAAGCGGGCGGTCGTAAAGCCAGTACATCAAGCCAAGCACGAAAAAGCCGCGGCTGCGGTCGGCATCGCGCGGACTTTGCCGCAGCCCGGCAACCGCCTCGCGATTGAGCGAATGCACGGGCACGCGCACGACCGTGAACCCGGCAAGCGTGCTATCGCCAAGCGGGTCGCGCTCATAGCCGGCCTTTACCCACTCTTCGGCGATGAACTTTTCGTCGTTGACGACAATGATGCCACCGGGAGCGACATCGGGCAAATTGGCGCGAAGTGCGGCCGGGTTCAAGGCCACAAGGGCATCCACGTGGTCGCCGGGGGTTACGGCCATGCCGCCAAAATGCACTTGGTAGCCGTGGACGCCGCCCAACGTTCCCGGATTCGAGCGGATCTCCGCCGGCAGGTCGGGCATCGTGAACGCGCAGTTGCCCATAGCCGTCGTTGTGCGCGTGAAATGTTCACCCATCAGGTGAATGCCGTCACCGAATTCGCCGGCAAAACGAACTGTGGCCTGTTCGAGTTCTTGTCGGTGGTGCACGGTCATCATGATTTACGCACCTCCCCGTTGATTGGGAAAGGATGCTGAGTCGGGCGGCTGATTGTACACGGCGGCCGGGAAGTGCTCGGCCAGGTAATGAATCACACGCTTGATCGAGAGGATGCCGACAGGCACACTCGCTTCATTCACGACGGGCAGGTGCCGATATCCGCCCTTTTGCATGCGCAGCATTGCTCGGCGGACCGAGTCATGAGCCAACACCGTGATGGGGTCTCGTGTCATGACCTTATCCACGGTGTCGCTCAGCGGCCGGCCAGTCGCCAGCACGCGCGTCAGTAAATCGCGCTCGGTGATGATGCCGACAAGATGTGTGCCTTCGCACACCAGCAAACAACCGACGTGTCGTTGCCGCATCATGCGGACGGCGTCGCCAATCGTGGCGTCCGGTGCGACCGCGTGAGGCGGCGTCGGCTTCAGCCGTGCGACTTCGTCGAGTTTTAGATTACGTGTCAATTCCATAACACGGTTCGAACCCATTTATAGTGGACGCAATTGATTCTCCGTTGCCCGACCGTATCCGGCAAGACGCCGTCACCTGCATTGGCTAAGATCATTGCCAATGCCGGACCCGGAAAAGATTCTGCGCCTACTTGACAAAGCGATCACGGCGTGTCGCAAAACACCGGGCCGCGTGGGTCGGATGGTGACACTAACCGATGCCGTGGATGTGCTTGTCGCCGGCGATTTGCATGGCCATGTCGGACACTTTCAGGCGATCTTTCAAAAAGCGGATCTGGCGGGTCAACCGCGCCGGCACCTGGTCTTGCAGGAAGTTCTGCACGGACCGTTTCAATACGACGATGGCAGCGATAAGTCGCATCAGTTGCTAGATCTGGTCGCGGCGACCATCGCACAGTTCCCGGGTCGGGTGCACTTTCTGCCCGGCAATCACGAGTTTGCCCAGCGCACGGATCGACCCATCGCCCGGGCTTCCGGCGAGGTAAACTCGCTTTTTCGCGCCGGCGTCAACACGGCTTACGGTGAACGTGGCAATGATGTCTACCAATCTTACATGTCATTGATTGATGCCGCGCCGTTGGGCGTGCGAACTGCCAACCGTATCTTTCTCAGTCATAGTCTGCCGCCGGCCGACAAGATGTGGAACCCGGAAGTTCTCACTGCGCCGGCCCTTCCCACCGAGGAGTTTCAACCCGGTGGCTCGGTGTACCATCTGGTATGGGGCCGCGATCTCGCGGACACCACCGCCGTGAAGTTCCTGAACTCTGTGGATGCCGATTTGTTGATCACCGGACACATTCCCTGTCCCAACGGCTACCTCGTACCCAATGAACGACAGGTGGTGCTCGACAGTCAGCAACCGCCGGCGGCTTATTGTCTGTTTAACGCCCAGCAACCGTTGACGCACGCCGAGCTGGTCACATGCGTTGCGATGATTTGACATGTCGGACCGTTCCCCACGAGCATTTGTATCCCCCGACGACTTGACCGACCTGCGGCGTGAAATGGTTGTGCTAAAGGCAGCCACGTTCATCATCGAACGCCCCGGCGACATGGAGGAGCTGCTCGATTTGCCGTCAGTGCAGTCCGCCTTCAATGCCGATTCGTACATGCCTTATTGGGCCGACATCTGGCCAGCGGCACGGATGTTGGCCCGCGCAGTTCTCGAATCTGATTGGCCACCGGGGCTGACTGCGCTAGAAATCGGCTGCGGACTTGGCCTTGCTGGTTTGGCTGCGCTATCCAAAGGTATGCGCGTGATTTTCAGCGACTATGATCTTACCGCCGTCGCCTTCGCCGAGCGCAATACTGGGCTGAATGGCTTCACCAATTACAGCGCTCACCCGTTTGACTGGCGTGATCCGCCTAACGACTTGATCGTGCCGGTAATCCTGGGGTCCGAT
>JANNLP010000404.1:0-1757 GCA_031396905.1 Gemmataceae bacterium | reverse complement strand
CGTCAATCGCCGGGAATCACCGCAGACGCTTCCCGTGGTTTGTATGCACTGCGATTCGCCAACTTGCGCCGAGGTGTGTCCCACCGATGCGATCAAACGCACGGAAGACGGGGTGGTGCAAACCGCTCGCAAGCCGCGCTGCATTGCTTGCAACAACTGTGTCTTGGCGTGTCCGTTCGGCGTGCCGAAAATGAATACGGACTTCGAGCTGATGATGAAATGCGACATGTGCTATGACCGCACGTCAGAAGGCAAGCGGCCGATGTGCGCGACGGTCTGTCCCAGTCAGGCGCTCTTTTTCGGCACGCGAGAGGAAATCGATCGATTGCGCCCCCGCTCGCGGCCAATCAATGAATTCCACTTCGGCGCTCAAACAATCCACACGAAGGTTCAGATGATGGTCCCCCGTCAATCGACGGTCTCGCATCTTGACGTCACGGACGCCATGTTGGCCAGCGATGAACCCAACGATGAGGACGACTTGATGCTTTCCGTCGTCTCCAATTTCTCATTGCCCATGATCTCGCACCCGTAGGAGTCAGCGTATGGAAGGCGAGAACACCTCCTGCACGATTTTTCCCGACGGTAGGCCGGAGCACGAGCAACCGAAGTGGCGGCGCGATTTTCCGATTGATATCGAAGCCGACGAATACGGCGCGCGACGCGACTTTACGAAATTTATGGTGTTGACCAGCCTGGCATTTGTCTGCGGTCAAGTCTGGATCGCACTTCTCAGTCTGTTTCGCAGTCGGAAGACTGCGGAGCAGCGCATCGCCCATGCCGACGACCTCGCGATCGGTCAGGCGATTAGCTTCCATTACCCGACCAACCGCGACCCGTGCTTGCTCATTCGCCCGTCCGCGGATGTTTTTTTAGCCTTTTCCAGCCAATGCACGCATTTAATGTGTCCCGTGCGCCCGGAGTTGGAACACAATCGCTTGCATTGCCCTTGCCACGAAGGTTACTTCGACGCGACGACTGGACAACCGACGGCCGGCCCGCCGCGCCGACCCTTGCCACAGATCCAGTTGCGGGTAGAAAACGGCGTGATCTTCGCTACAAATGTTGTGGAGCGTGCGTCATGACCCAGCCGTCGCAAACGCGCCACCAACGATTGTCGATTGTGTACGCCATTTTATGCATCGTCTCCATGCTCGTCGTCATGCAACTCTGGTTGCTCACGGCAACGATGAACGCTTTTCTCGGCGGCGATGAAAGGATCGTGTGGCCCGCGGCTTTGGCCAGCGCCGCCTGCCTGACGCTCAATGCTGGACTGCTGCGTTACTTAATACGGCTCGATCACAATCCCGTGAGTTGATCCTGTGATCGAGTCCGCAAAAAGCAATCTGTCGCCCGTAACCAAGTTGTTGCAGAGCGTTGCTACGCTCCAACCGGTGTACTTTGCGCTCGTGATGGCAACAGGCATTGTCTCAATCGCCAGCCACCTGCTTGGCATGCCGCAGGTTGCGCTGGTCTTATTCTATTTGAACATTTTCTCCTTTCTGCTACTCGTTTTGCTGACCATAGCGCGGTTGGCAATGTTCCCGCGCCAATTCATTGCCGACCTGGTAGATCATAAACGGGGTGTGGGGTTCTTCACATCGGTTGCGGCAAGCTGTGTATTGGGAAATCAATGTTTGGTCATTGTCGAATCACGCCCTCCGGCGCTCGTGTTGTGGTGCCTGGGCATTGGCCTTTGGTTCGTGCTCACCTACACCATCTTCGCGAGCTTTGTCGTGAAGGAGACCAAGCCGGTC
>JANNLP010000612.1:0-22346 GCA_031396905.1 Gemmataceae bacterium | reverse complement strand
TGCGTTGCTGGACCGGCTGCGGTTGTCGTCACCGGCCTGGCCGCGGAAGATCGGGCCGGCGGGATCAAGCTGCGGTTGTGCCGGCGGAACGGTCAGCCGCACCGCGTCGCGGCTCATTGACGTGGCCGATCCGCGGGCTTGTGGATTGGTCGCGATCATCGTGCCATTGGATGTCTTGGGCCCGCCGTGGCGAGTCGCAATGAGTTGTTGGAGCCAGGCTTCTTCCAGTTGTTCGACCGTTTGATAGCCGTAATAGGTTTGCAAGGCGCGATCCCAGCTGCCGCGCATTCCCATGGCCACGAAGTTGAGGAAGGTCGCCCGGTCCGACTTTTCCACCAAGAAGTTGGAAACGGAATAGCCTTCGGCATAGATGATCATTACATCGTTGGTCTCACCGTACTCTTTCAGATTGAACAAACGACGCAGCGGCATCTTCTGGTTAGCGTTGAGCTTGGTCCGGCACAAGCTGTCATGACGTGACCGCTCGACATCGTCTTCACTGAGCACCGCGCCGCCTTCGTCGGCCCAGCGTGGCACCGGATAGCGAAAATGATGGGCGAATACGGTGTGCGTGACTTCGTGCGGCAATACGCTGTTGAGCATCCGTTCGATCGGGCCTTCGATTTCCATCGACAACACGGTGTATGAACCACCGCGGTAGTCGAACTTGGTTGCCCCGCCCGGTCCGGACATCGTCGGTTTCACGTACAGCGGACATGGTTGCGGCCAGGGTTCCATCTCGTGGCCCAGCCATTCAATCGCTTTTTGCTTGCGATACTGCTCGGCCATCTGCCCGAACTGCTGGGCAATCTGCGGGTCAGGAGCATGAACAAGGAAGTTTTGCGTGCGGAACGGCGCGGCTTGGAGGGGTATTGCCGCGATGACGAATGCGGCAAGAGCGAAGAGCGATCGGCGATACGGCATTCGCGAAGCCTCCACGAACGAGCGGTGGGCACATCTCGTAGAAGCGTAACCGCAAAACTTGAGCCGGAGTTGGCGCGACATGTTGTTTTGCCGTGAACCTGCATACGATCCTGCAGGCGCGAAGGGGTTTCGGCATTGCCCGCCGGGCAGCGGTCGTAACGAGTGGGCGTTTTCTTGATGTAAAGGTTACATTTTCGCGCGTTGCAATGGTGACTTTTACAATTCGCTCACGTTCGTAACTTGTGCCGCTTGAGCAGATCACGCAGCCACACTCGGTCCTCATCGTCGAGTGGCACGGCCGGGTCATGACCATAATCGATGCGCAGGCCAAATCGCGCGGCTTCAAACGCCTTGGCGAAGGTCGCCTGAAGATCGACCAGCACATCACGGCTATCGGGGCCGAGCGGCAGCCTGAAACGAGGCAAAGGCTTCTGTAACGTCGAGGTGTAAATCTCGTGGCGATCGGGTGACGTGTGCCTCGTCACCGTCACCGCGTAGTCCCATTCGGGTAGACCATCGCGGCTGTAATCCAGTGTAGGCTGACCGTCAAGGATCAAATCAATCTCGACGGCGTTGGCGCCGTGTCGGAGTGCATCGCGGCGAATGGCGAGATACGCATCTCGACCGGCCAACGAAGTCTTGTTCGCCGGGCTGACCATATCAATTAGCGTGACCAACTTCTGATCGGCGCGACTGCGCACCTCAATGTACGGCTCGGCCTGTTCCTCTTTGCGGATCGACGTGAACAACACCAACTCGGTGGCGTATTTGCGTGATGTGACCTTGGCGCGGTAACGATCCGCGAGCGCGGGTGCCAAGCCCTGATACAGCGCGGCCACGAATTGCTGCTGCAATTCCGTCCAAAACGGCGACACTTCCAAATACGGATCCATACCAGGGAACGGGCTGGCCATCGGCGCACACCTCCAATCGTGGTTGCCACATTGTAACGCACCCCAAGGCGATGCGACAGGGGGTTTTGCACTGGAAAGTTACGGCCGATCTGCGACGCGTCACGGTTTCATCGCATTGCGCATCTAAGAGTCAGGTATTCAACATTTGTGAAGGAGGATTAGGATGCAAAGTATTCGACGCGGTTCCGAGCGTGGTCATTTCAATCATGGATGGCTCGATACCTATCACACGTTTTCATTTGGCGATTACCAGGACCCGCATCACATGGGCTTCCGTGCATTGCGCGTGATCAACGAAGATCGTGTCGCGCCCGGCCAGGGGTTCGGCATGCACCCGCATCGCGATATGGAAATTGTCACCTGCGTCCTCGAGGGCAAGCTGCAGCATCGCGATAGCCTCGGCACCGGTGCCGTCATCAAGCCGGGCGAGTTGCAATGCATGAGTGCGGGCACGGGCATCATGCACAGCGAGTTCAACCCGTCAGCCACCGACCCGGTGCATCTTTACCAGATTTGGTTGATGCCCGAACGCCGGGGGCTGACGCCGAGCTACCATCAGAAATTGTTCGACGAGGCGGGTCGAAAGGCCGGTTGGCAGTGTGTTGCCTCTAGAACCGATACAACCGGTACACTTCCCATCCATTCCGATGTGAAGATTTACCTAGCTTCCCTAGATGTTCGTGTGAAGCGTGCCTACGACTTCACTACCGGGCGTCATGGCTGGCTTCAAGTTTTTCGTGGTCGAGTGTTGGCCAACGGGTCATCACTGGCGGCCGGCGACGCGCTGGCTATGAGCGAAGAACCCAACCTGGTGGTTCAGGCCGATGCACCTGCGGAGGTGATGCTTTTCGACCTGGCTTGATCGGTAACACACCCTAGAGCGACACCCATGTTCAAATCGAAAACCGATCTCTCGACGAAGATTCGCAAGTCGATGGCCGACCTGTGCAATGCTCACCTGGCCGACGCCATCGACTTGCAGCTTCAGGCAAAGCAGGCCCATTGGAACGTGAAGGGGCCTGACTTCATGCAGCTTCACGAGTTCTTCGACAAGCTGCATGACGTGGCGGAAGAGGCGGTGGATTTGCTGGCCGAGCGAGTCACGGCATTGGGCGGCGTGGCCGAGGGGCGTATTGGAAAAGTCGCCAAGGACACCCGGCTGCCCGGTTTTCCGGGCAACATCACCGATGGCAAAGATCATCTGAATGCCATGGCGAATGCGTTTGCACGCTTTGGTAAATCCGTACGTAAGGCCATCGATACCGCAGACAAGGCAGGCGATGCTGGCACCGCCGACCTGTTGACCGACATTTCGCGAGAAGGCGATAAGCAACTCTGGTTCATCGAAGCACATCTGCAAAACGGGCGGTAGCTTGAGAAGTTAAGTTGGCTTGAACCCGGTTGACGCATTCGCGACAATGACGTTGCCCGCGGAGGCCGGTTCATGCCTCAGGCTATTGTCGATCCCGGCGAGTTGCGTCGCTTCGCCTATCAGCTCAAACAGTTTACCGCCGAGTTGCAGACCAATCTTGGATCCCTGCATGGCCGGCTGCTCGGCCTCGGCGATTCCTGGCGCGACCAGGAACATCAAAAGTTCGTGGCCGAGTTTGAGGAAACGCTGCGAACGGTCCAGAAGTTTGCCGCCGCCGCCGAGTTGCACGTTCCCTTCCTGTTGCGCAAGGCCGAGCGCGCGGAAGAATACCTGTCCCAGCGATAATCATCGACATGTCCTTGTTTTCCGCAGCGCATGTGCAGTCGGTCGCCAAATTGGTGGAGTTCCGCGCGGCCATTGCGCAATTTCGCAGCGAAGGGCAAGACGCGCTGGATTCGCTTGCCCTGGACGTGCGGCGAGCGACCGATTGGCTGGCCGACCAGAGAAAGTTTTGGGAGAAGGCAGTGCGCGAATCCCATGACGAGGTCGTGCTCGCCAAGTCGGAATTGAATCGCCGGCAAACGGTGGCACCGGGTGACCGCGTGCCGGACACGTCGCAACAGGAAGAGGATTTGGCGCGGGCCAAGGCCAAATTGAAGTATGCCGAGGAAAAGGTGGAACGTTGCCGGCGCTGGGTCGGCATGTTGGAACGCGGCATCGAAGACTATTCCGGCCCCGTGCGGCACTTGGGACTGCGTGTCGAAATCGATCTGCCCAAAGCGGGGACGGCTCTCGAACGAATGATTCAGAGAATCGAATCTTACCTGGCTCTAAATCCTGCCCCTCCGGCGAGAGCAACATGAGGTTAACCACAGGCCGCGGCAAGCTCAAGCAGTCGTATGATAATCTGCGGCTGCGCTGGGAGGATGTCGTGGCCGGCTGGGATGATGAAGCCCGCAAGACATTCGAGGAAGAACACATGGAGCCGCTCGCCCCGGATGTGCAAGGTGCCCTGAGAGCCATTGATCGCCTGTCCGCCATCATTGCTCAGATGCAGCAGGAATGCGGTTGAGTTGCCTTTTCGCCGCGCCCTCCCATCCACGGAAGTCACTTCGCGATGTCGAACCCTGTCACGATTGAATTCGTCCGCCATACGTTGCGTCGCATGCTCACCGCCACGGATGAAACCGTCCGGGCCGAGGCGCAGGCTACCAAGTCGCTGGCCGAACATACGGCCAATGCCGATGCGGCATATCAACGCCTCTCGGCTGATCTGACGCAACGCCGCGATGCCGAGCGGCAAGCATTGACGGAGGATTATCAAACTCGCCGTGCCGCGGCCATCGCTGAATTGGACGCCGCGCGTGCCATGATCGACAAGCAGTTTGCCACCGCCACGGCGGAAGTGAACCAACTCTACGAACGCGATGAGGCGGTCGCGCAGAAGGACTATCAGGAAGCGAACTGGACTCTCGAAGCCATTTGCGACGCCGGCAAGAAAAAGGCGCGCGAAAAACTGGAGAACCTTCGCCGCATCCTCGGCGACCACAAGCAATCGATCCAGGGCGTGCGTGCCGACGTTGCCGCCCTCCTGGAGGAGTGGAACCAGATTCCGATTGCCGCGCCGGCCGCCGCCGGCGTGCAAGTCGGAACCGGCGACGCGGCCAAGATGGTGGCCGAACGCCTGGAATTGGCGCGATCACAGGCCAAATCGTTGCGCGGTCTCATCGCACCCAAGCTGCTCATCGGCGACCGGATGATTTACATCGGCCTTGTTGTGTTTATCGTCACAGCGATCGTGACATTTCTCATCGCTTGGCAAATTACCGGCATGGCGATTATCCCGAGAGTATTATGGAGCCTGGGCGTCGCCGGTCTGGCTGGCGGCCTCGGCACATTTCTTGTGAAGTTGCTACTTGCGCGGCGCGCGCGCGACAGCGTGCAGAATATTTGCGAGCCGCTGCACAAGTCGTTGGCCGAGGCTGACTCGCTGTGCAAGCAAGGCGAGGAAGCAGAAGAAAAAGCATGTCAGGAAACGGTTGCCACGGAGAAACAGAAATACAAACGTGAACTCGCGGTCGCGGAGAAGACCCAACGGGAACGCATTACATTGGCCATGAAACGTCGCAACGACGCAGGGCGCGACACAGTCACACAGCGCGACCAAGCCGTCGAAACAGCCGACCATCGGCGAATCGAAACACTCGGGAAACTCGATGCTGACTATGATGAACGGCTGGAAAGCCTCGAAGGAAGCTATCACAAAAACGCTGGCCAAGCGGAAACCGACTACCAGGCTCAGCGAACGCGTGTGCAATCACAATTCGACGAAGCCTTCTGGACATTGCAACAGGCTTGGTCGATAGCGCACGATGAATTCACAACGAACCTGACAACGATCAAAGAACAAAACGCGCAGCTGTTTCCCGATTGGGATGCGCCGACGTGGTCGCAGTGGAAGCCGTCCACCACTGTGCCGCCGGCGATGCGTTTTGGCGGCTTTGATGTGACGCTACCGGCGACGCCGCGTGATGCTCGGTTGCCGCAGCCGCCGGCCCAAGTCACGCTGCCGGCTTTGCTGCCGTTTCCGCATCGCTGCGCCGTGTTGTGGCATGCCGAGGGCGCGGGACGTGCCGCGGCCGTGCACGCTTTGATGGCGACCTCGCTGCGGTTTCTCACGTCGCTGCCGCCGGGCAAAGTGCGCTTAACAATCATCGATCCCGTGGGTCTCGGCGAGAACTTCGCGGCACTGATGCACTTGGCCGATCACGATCCGCAACTGGTGGGTGCCCGCATCTGGACCGAACCGATGCAGATCGAGAAACGCCTGGCCGACATGACCGCGCACATGGAGAACGTGATTCAGAAATATCTGCGCAGCCAGTACGCATCGATCGAGGAGTACAACGAACAAGCCGGCGAAGTGGCCGAGCCTTACCGCGTCATCGTGGTCGCCAACTACCCGGCCAACTTCACTGTGGAGGCAGCTCGACGCCTCGAACGCATCGCCGCAAGCGGGGCAAGCTGCGGCGTGTACACGCTGGTCAGCTACGACTCAGCGCTGCCATTGCCGCAAGATATCGAAATGGCCGACCTGGAAAGGGCGAGCCTGAATCTCAAATGGAACAAGGACCGGTTTATCTGGCAAGACAGCGACTTCAGCAAGTGGCCATTGCAACTGGATGCGCCGCCAGTCAACGACACACTGTTGTCAGCATTGGCCAACGTCGGTCGTGCCGCCAAGGACGCCAACCGGGTTGAAGTCGATTTCACGTTCATCGCCCCGCAGCCCGACAAATATTGGACCTCGGACAGTCGTGGCGGCGTCGATGTGCCGCTCGGGAGGGCCGGTGCCACCAAGCGGCAGCATCTGCAACTAGGCAAAGGCACCGCGCAACATGCGCTCGTGGCCGGGAAGACCGGCTCGGGCAAATCAACGTTGCTGCACGCACTCATCACCAATCTGGCGTTGTGTTATGGTCCCGATGAGATTGAGCTGTACCTCATTGACTTCAAGAAAGGCGTCGAATTCAAGACCTATGCGACGCACAAGTTGCCGCACGCGCGGGTGATCGCCGTCGAAAGCGAGCGCGAGTTCGGCCTCAGCGTGTTGCAGCGATTGGATGCCGAGTTGAAACGGCGCGGCGACTTGTTCCGCAACGCTGGCGTGCAGGACATCAAAGGCTACCGCGAACAAGGCGCTGCGGTCACCATGCCGCGCATCATGCTGATTGTTGATGAGTTCCAGGAGTTCTTCGTCGAAGACGACCGCGTGGCCCAGGAAGCGGCACTGCTGCTGGATCGCCTGGTGCGGCAAGGTCGGGCGTTTGGCCTGCACGTGCTTCTTGGTTCGCAAACACTCGGCGGTGCCTACTCATTGGCACGCAGCACCATCGACCAGATGGCAGTCCGCATCGCCTTGCAATGCAGCGAAGCCGACGCCGGCCTGATTCTGAGCAAAGACAACAATGCCGCCCGGCTCCTGTCGCGCCCCGGGGAAGCAATCTACAACGATGCCAATGGTCTGGTTGAAGGCAACGACATCTTCCAAGTATGCTGGCTTGCCGATGAGCGCCGTGAGAAGTACCTGGCATCCGCCGCGAAACTCGCGGAACAACGCCATTTTCGACCCAAAGCGCCGCCGGTCATTTTTGAAGGCAACGTTCCCAGCGATCTGGCCGCCCAGCCAAAACTGAAAGAGCTTTTGCATCAACCGGCACCGAAGATGCCGCCGCGCGAGCTTGTCTGCTGGCTCGGCGACGCCATGGCCATTAAAGATCCGACGGCAGCCGTCTTTCGCCGGCAAAGTGCCAGTAACCTGCTGATGCTCGGCCAGCAACCCGAGCCGGCCCGATCTTTGTTTGTCGCCGCGGCGGTGTCGGCGCTGGCGCAAACACCCACATATGATGAAGACACGATTCCCCGCGTGATGATTCTCGACGGCACCCCGGCCGACGATCCGCACGTTGGCTACTTTCGTGAAGCGATTGGCGAATTGCCGGGCGTACGAATCTTCGGCGTGCGTGAGGTCGCTGAAGCGCTAGGAGACCTCAGCGCCGAGTTTGACCGTCGGCAGGCCGATCCGGGTGTGCTGGCACCGCCCGTGTTGTTGTGCGTCTACGGCCTGCACCGACACAAAGATCTCCGCAAGCCCGACGATGATTTCGGTTTCGGCAAGTCCAACGGCGAACCCACGCCAGCCCAGCGCTTTGCTACGCTGATGCGCGAAGGCCCGGCTAGCGGCATCCACACCATTGCCTGGTGCGACACGCTATTGAACCTGCAACGTGCCGTCGAACGGGCCGCCCTGCGCGAGTTCGAAATGAAGGTCATCTTCCAAATGAGCGCCAACGATTCCAGCACGCTGATCGACAGCCCCGCCGCGTCAAGGCTTGGCGTCAACCGCGCGCTCTTCGCCCATGAGGAACTCAGCACGCCAGAGAAGTTCCGCCCCTACAGCCTCGCCGAATTGGAATGGCTGGAGACAGTGCGCAAGCGTTTGAACGACCGCAAGCGGACATCGGGTGGACTTGCCCCGCAACACGAATTCGCGGTATGATTGTTCGCGAAGGTACCAGTGGAACACGACCATGCCTGCAGTAGCATCTCAACCCGTGACCTATGGCCAGGAAGCGTCCTGGGCACGCTTCTCCGTGGCCAAATATGAACAGATGATCGAGACGGGAATTCTCGACACCCATGATAAAGTGGAACTGCTTGAAGGTTACGTGGTATTAAAAATGTCAAGAAACCCGGAACATGATGGTTGTATTCATGTCATTGATGAGGTGATTCGGCCAAGCCTTCCGCAAGGTTGGACGCCGCGAGTCCAACTCTCTCTGCAACTATCGGACAGTCAGCCAGAACCAGACATTGTACTCGTTCGAGGTACAGCGAGAAACTACGCCCGAACGAGGCCCGTCGCGTCGGACGTCGGCTTGATCATAGAAGTCGCCAACACATCGTTGTTGCGCGATACCAACGACAAGGCTCGCATCTATGCCCGCGCAGGTATTACAAACTATTGGGTCGTCGACGTAACCAATGGCAAAATCCTTGTACACTCAAATCCGACTGGCCCGATCGATGCACCGGCCTACGCCGATGTTTGCACGATGCAACCGCCGGATGTCGTGCCGTTAATTCTCGACGGTGTGACGGTGTCCAAGATCTCGGTCGCCGACTTTTTGCCGTAACCAATCACACTTCCCGCCCCGCAAAATACTCGCGTAACCGTTTGATTCCTTTGTATTTGTCGTCGCTGACGCGAGGTGCAGTGGTGCCCAACTGCTCGGCGATGTCCGGCACCTCATGGCCCTCGGCCCACAGTTGCAGAATCTGCTGCTGACGCGGCGTGAGAGCCTCGTCGAAGGCCAGCGCGATTTCTTCTGTGTCGGCCAGCGTGCTAGTGGTGACGTTGTTGTCCACGATGCCAGTTTCGGGATAGGCTTGGGTCTTCTTGGCACGTTGCACGCGCTTCTTGACGCAATCGACCGCGCGAAGCAGTTCACGGTGTTCGTCGCCATCGGGTTTCAACGCGTCGTTCCACACGTCGGCAGGCAGTCGCTCCAACAAACGGGCAAAGACTTCTTGAGTGCAATCCGGCCACACATCCGCCGGCAACCGGGCATTGCGCCAACTGGCGGTGCAGTAACGTGTGATGCCGTTAAGCGTTTCGGCCGGTGCCGAGGCCGCTGACAGAGCGGTGCCCAGCACCACAGCCAGCATGGTTGCGGTGCGGATGGATTTTCGTTGCGGTCCGGTGGACATAGTTTCCCTCTCCGGCAGGCGTCTTACCCAAGTATTCGGACGCGGGCAACCCGCATTCTCGCCAAATTGCATGAATTTCAATTATTGGCCGGTTTCAGGCACAAATGCCGGACAATCGCCGGCGGCACGTTGATGAATACCCGTTCATGCCGCTTCTGATACGCGCTGATGTACTTGTTCACGACCTGGCCGACGCCCTGCAACCGGGCGCGATTTTCCTTGTTGACAAACGGCCGCTGCAAATGCCGGACGAACTCGTATTCGAAATAGCTCAACATGCCGCCCGGTTTGAGCAAGCGCGAGAAGGCGTCGAAGATCTTTTGCACCAATTCGCTGGAGAAGCTGTTGAACGGCAGACCGGAGATAATGAAGTCGTAAAGGTTTTCGCCTTCGAGTTCTTCGACACCAGTCTCCATGACCCGGATACGGTCGCGACAACTATTGAACACGGCATCGCTTTGCACCAACTTGCGTACATGTTCGGCAAATTGTGTGTTCAACTCCACGCAGTCGAGCCGATCCGTCGGCCGCATCGCGCGGGCAATCGCTTTGGTGACAGCGCCGGTGCCGGGGGCCAACTTCGAGAATGTGGGCGGCTTCCCGTGGACCATCGAGCGCCGTCGTCAGCGCCTTGGCCAGAAACGGGCTGGACGGCATGATCGAGCCGGTGGTCTTAAAGCTATTGCGTGAGACTTTCCAGAACGTTCCGTAGTCGGACCAGAGGCTCATCGCAACTTCTCCAGGATATGTTGCGGCCACTTTGCCGGGCCGAGCAACTTAGTTCAGCTATTATCGCTTCGTTTCTGGAAAGCAAAGATTGGGAACTTCGGCATCCAAAGTTGCCGCCGGCTTCACACCCGCCGCTCTGGCGAACACCGCCGCGATGGCCTGTGGCGTCACGTTATCGGCGCTTTTTTGCGCCGGCATGCCGGGACCAAAAAAGAGCAGCGGCACATGCGTGTCATAAGAATGCGGCGAACCGTGCGTCGTGCCCGTCTCGTAATCGGTGCTGAGGTAGTATGGTTTCAAAACCAATCCCAGATCTCCGGAACGTGCGGGGTGATATGCCTTTTTCATCCGCCGTGCCAGATGTTCGGCCGGGTCGTCGCTTGCTTCGATTTCAGTCTTCGTAAAGGCCGCCATTGCCCACGGCTGTTTCCTGACCCAAAATGCCAGGCCGTTGGCGACGAGTTTCGGATCAAGATTACGGGCCGCGATCTTGCGGTGATTGAGATACACCCACGGGAAAGCATCGCTATCGATCCACTTGGAAGTCTCGCCCTCGCGCTTGCCGTACTGTCCGTCCAGAAATTCCTCGATCTGCTTTCGCAAGTCGCCCGGCTTCAGGCGCTTGGCGTCAATGCCTTTGGCGGCCGACAATTCCGGGATAGGGCAAATGCCGTGATCGGCCGTTAATGCCACAATATATTTGCCCGATCCGACCTTTTCGTCCAGCATCGTTAACAATCTGGCGACACAGCGGTCTGCATTGAGGGTGACATCCAACACTTCCGGCGAATCCGGGCCAAACGAATGGCCGACAATGTCGTTGGCCGAGAAGCTGATGCTGAAAAAGTCCGTTTGCGGCCCGTGTCCTAGTTTCACGGCATCAAACGCCGTCATGGCGAAATCGAGGAGCAAGTCGTTGCCATACGGCGAACATGTCACTTCGTCGTAGTATTCCTTATCCGGCTTCGGCTTGTTCTGCGACAACGAATGCGGAAACGACCGGCCCATCTTCTTGCTGACGCCTGCCGTTGCATACGTGATCTCGTCGGGGCCGGAGTGTTTTACGTAATCAACATCACTGCGCGACTTGTTCCATGATTTGCCGAACCACGCATCGGCCGGCTTGCGATCATTAAAAGCGTAAACCCAATTATGACAGCGCTCGCGATACCACGTCGAAGTGACAAACGTACCGGTTCGAGAGTCAAACCAATAGCAGGCATCAGGCCGCGTGCCGCTTGGCAAAACAGCGGAGCGATCCTTGAGCGAGATGGCTACGACCTTGGATTTGCCGCCGGACTGGTCCTTCAACCAATCGGCCACACCGGTTGCCGTCATGCGCTCGGGCGAGCCGCCCTTGTATGACTCCTTATCCTTCTTGTCGCGCGGCGGCGCTGTCACTGTATAGACGCGTTCTGACCGGTCGGTTGTGGCACAATAGACCTCTTTGCCAATCGACCGGTCGAACCACTCGTTCATGATGATGCCATGCCGATCGGGCGAACAGCCGGTGAGCAGCGATGCGTGCCCCGGCCCGGTCATGGTGCAGGCATAGGGATAGTGGCAATCGGTGAACCACAGCCCGTCGTTCATCAGGCGCTTAAAACCGCCAGCAGGATAGAGGTCGGCCCACCTTGCGAGATAATCGCCTCGCAACTGATCGATAACAATAAGCACCAGCAGTTTTGGCCGCGCTGCATCGGGAGCAATCGTCGAATTGGGTGATGTCGGCGAGCAACCGGCCAAAGTCAACGCGACGACAAAATGGGCGGCGAAACGAACTGGCATGATGGAATCCGAGTCCACTTGAGTGATGCGACAGTATCAGGATAGGCCGCGCCGTAGGCAATTCGTAGTGCTGTCAAGAGTTATTTGCCATTCCGGAATCAAGTGCCGGCGCGACTTTCCGCCAACGACATGCCCATTCATCGAACCGTCCTGGCCCGTCGTTTTCGATTCCCTGTAAATGCGCAAGCCATGCTACAATGCCGGGCCGATAGCGGTCATTTTCCTTGACGCATTCCAGTTCGCGCTTGACCCGTCGAGCGCTAATCTCCGCATCGTGAGCGGCTCCAAGCAAATCCTGAAGCTCTTCGAGCATGTCATATGGAGTGGCGATGTCGTCATGCGAAAAACAACAGGCGAACAACTCCAGGGAGTAGCGCAGCCGCTTGCCCAGAATGCGAATGGCATGAAGTCTATCTGGATCGTTGCCATGTTCGTTGGCTGCGTCGTTGAATTCGCCGACCAGTTCGGGCAGAAGTTCGGCCGCGTGGTCACCAAGCGAGGTCTTGCGCCCGCCGCGCAGTCTCATTGCCGCCGCAAGGTCGGCGAACCGCTCATGTTGCTTGAGTTTTGGAACCAACCGCTGATAGCGGCGCAATCGCATGTGAGTCCAAATGCCGAAAAGGTAGTCGAGGCCTGGCCGTTCGTCCGCGCTGCGACTCTTCGCCCAGTCGGCGAGTTGGATCAAAAATACGTCGCGGTCGCGGACATCGCCGGCCGCGTCTCGAATACCACGGATCTGCGACTTCAATTTGCGAACCTGCCGACGTGGGATCAGATCGTCGAAGGCACCGATAGCCGCTGAAGCCCGGCGGCTGGCCACGCGCAAGTGATGAACTGATTCTGTTTCATTCGGCTGTGGTTCGGCCGGCGTCCACCATTTCAGCAGCGTGTCAAATCGAGCCGCGAGAATCAACCGCGCCGCCTCGACCAACGGCATCGCAGGCGTCAAACCCTCGCTCCACTTGCTGTCCAGCGACACGAGTCACACTCCTGCCTTCGTAGTGCCATAAAGCGAGTCGATGCGGGCAGCGTGACGGCGCGATTCCAGCAGATCGCTCAGTTCGAGCACTTGCTGCGTCAGCGATTCGACCCGCTTGCGTTCAATGGCCACGTCCGCCGCCACCGCACCAGGCACCGGCAAATACGTTGCCGCAAGTTGTTCGCGGGTGTTTTCTTCGAGCCGTTTGCGGAAGCCCGAGCGGATGGATGGCCAGCGCAGCGGCAGGAACAAGTGAATCAACACGTGGAACACCATCAAAACAGCCAAAGTGAGCACAAACGGGACCAACACGCTGCCAAGGGTCAGTTGGTAATCTTTCACCATGAACCAGCTCCAAATCAACATGATGACCGAGCCGACAAAAGTAAGTTCCGGCACAATGTTGGCCAACAATACCAGGCCGCCGCGCATCAAACGTCTGCCGCCCGTCGGGTTGACCCATTCGCGCTCCACGGTGCCCAGCGCATCGCCCACCGCTCCACCAAGTTGGCCGCGCCAATCCAGTGTCGTCAACTCTTTCAAGCGCGGGGCAAGCAGTTCCGGCGGAAAACCGTGCCCGTCAGCATCCACTACCAATCTGTCGCCAAGGGCTTGCAGCCGGGCATCCAACCCACGCTTACCGGCAGCGACCAGCACACCACGAGTTAGGCCGTCAATATTGAAGTTGCCGCCTCCAGATTCACTCGACCCACTCGCCAACGGGTTTTGCAACTTGCTGCCAATGAACTGCAGCCGCGTGACAACGCCAAGATAACCCGCCATCAGGCGTTGAAATCGCTGTTGGCCCGTGAGCCGAAAGTGATGCTCAATTTCCCGCTGCTGCGGTTCCAGCGTGTGCAACAACATGGCCGACAAGTCTTCGGCTTCGCTATCGATCAGTGTCTCCCAGCTGGGTCGAGTCTCCGCAGCGACCGCGATGAGGTCGGGCGGCTTGGCTTGTTCGAGTGCCGCAGCCAAATGTTCGAGCAGTTGCCCGACACCGCGTGCTTTGAGCGCTTCAATCTCCAGGCGAGAGAGTCCATCCTCTAACCATTGCACCAACTGCGGAAACTGCTCACCCTCCGGCGGCGGCTCGGGATTCTTGTCCACCCAATGCTGGGCCGACGTGCGAAATAGCACCGGATCGGCGAAGCCCTCGTCTTGCAAATCGCGTAACAAGTCCTCATCAGGTCGCAACCCACCGGACGCGGAATGGGTGCAACGATCCCACTTGTTCAATACAAAAGCAAACGCCCGGCGTTGCCGCTGCACCTGAAACAAATCCCAGCCGAGCCGATCGTGGTACTTTTCCTGCGATCCGACATACAACACGACATCCGCGACCGGCAACAACGCCAGCAAACTGTCGCGGTTTTCCTGTTCATTGCTATCCAAGTCCGGCGTGTCAACGAGTAGCTTTTCGCGCAGCTGCTCATGGTCGTGGGCCACGAGCCGGCACTTACGCAACTCCGGGGCGAGTCGGTCCGGCTTGACGCTGACATGATGATAAACAACCGCATCGCGCGTGGTCGGGCGGGTGAATGCCGCCTGGGCGATGGGCGAACCGGCCAGCGCGTTGAGCAGTGTTGATTTGCCGACGCCGGTGCCGCCCATCAGCACAATAGCCAACAGCGGCTGTTCCAAATCCAGGTCTTCGGCCCGGCGGCGCAGATCGTCGCGCAAGCCTTCCAGGTTGGCCCGCACCAGCGGCTGCAACGGCATGCGCCGCTCCGGCGCGGCAAGCCAGTCGCTCAACTCGCGCTCCAGGCCGCGGAGCGCGGGCACCAGCGTTCGCAATAACGGCGGCGTGGTCATGGAGTGATCTTCGCGACGGCGTCTTCAAGCTTGACCAAAGATTGCGGAATGCGCGTCAGGGCGAGTTGCAACCGCTCATACGAGGTGCCGCCGGTCGCCGGCCACTGCGCTAGCCAATCGCCGATAGGTCGGGAAATGTGCCGGGCGACCAATTCGCGCTGCCGTTGCCGAGCCTTTTCCTTTTGCAACTCGACGTAACCGGCGCCCAGCCATTCGACAAGTTGTTGTGAAATCGCCGCGGCCAGTGGCACCACAATGATATCGTGCCACCCAATGGTACCCATGAGAAGGCTACCGGTGATTGCCGCGACGTCGAGGGCGAATTTGCCACCGCGCAGCGTATTCAACTTGCCAGGTGATTTTTCCAGGTCTTCGTAAATGGCGCGCGCGGTCGCGTCGATCTCCTCGCGCTGGCCGCCCTGAAATTCCTTCAAGCCCTGAATGTAACGATCGTGCAGGATCTTGCTCAAGTCGCCTTCAAAGCCGAGCACGGCTTGCGCCCACAGATCGTGCCGCTTCTCGTTGGCGAGCGCATGGGCGCGGACTTGATCCGTCCACGCGGCAAACGCGGCATCCAACACCGGCTGTTCCGGGATGGCGACGACGCTGGGCGGCCCGATCATTTTCCCGATGAAACTCTTGACGAGCCGATAAGGCGTGCGCACGACATGCAGCGCGGAGGACAGGAACTTGCCGACGCCGGGCAGTTCCAACATGTCGATGAGCCGCACCAGCGCCTCATCGAAGCGATACAGCTTCGCACCACTGAGAAACTCCCGCTGATAGCGATCATCAAAACCAACTTGTCCGCCGCGCACGAGCGCCGACCATTCATCGAGAGCCGTCACATCGTCACGAGCCGATTCCATCAGAGCATCGGCGGAGCGGCTGAGAAAACGCATACCCGAGGCTACGCTTTGTTGGCGCAATTCGTTCGGATTCTCCGCCAGCACGTTCATCTGATTCAACAATGGAATGCGATAGCGCTGTGCCAGCATCACCGGATTGGCCAACTCCTGCGGCGTCAGATGCGGCACCGTCAGCACGGCGACCCGTCCCCGCGGCAAGTCGCTCAACACTTCCTTCTTGAAATGCACCGTCAGATCTTCCGCTTGCAGCAACGTCATCTTGGTCAACACGACCACAACCGGTTTGCCGGCTTGCAAGAACATGCGCAGGTATTGCGTCGGCACCGCGTCGTTGTAGCGCTCATCGGAAGCCACGTACACGATGACGTCCGCGAGCGCTGCAATCTCCAACAGCCGCGGCGCATATTCGGTCGCCGCCCATGTCGTCATGTCCGGGCAATCCCAGACGACAAACTGCTGCAACAGCCGCGTGTCGTCGCCAAGATCGAGCTTGCGAACTTGGAATAAGTTCTCGTCGATGTTTGATGGGCTGGCGGTTTCCAACAGGCGCAACGGACCGAGAAACCCCGAGTGGCTCGGCCAACCCGAAGTACCGCCGGGATGCGTGTAGGCAATCGGGTGCCGTGTGAACCCGGCCTGCGGATTGGCCTCGGCCACGTTGGCACCGCACAACAAATTGGTGACCGTGCTTTTGCCCGAGCCGGCCCCGCCGACCACGGCAGCGTGCAGCGGCGGCGGCTTCAAGCCCTGAATCGCCGGATCAATCTGATTGCGCACCAGGCCTGCCGCGAACCGCAACAACACCGCACGATCCGCGCGGGACGGATGCCGGCGGGCATGTTCTTCGAGCCAACCGAGGTCGTCGGCCAGGTCCGTGCTGAGGGTGCGATCCGGCGAAGTCATGCGGCGATTCTAGCGAATGTCCCGCACAACCGGAACGCGGACCGGACGAGCGTTTGAATGCCGGTATGACTCGAGAACGGGTCAAACCGGATGAACGGGTCGCACCTACGTACTTACTTCTTCCAAAACTCGCCCACCGGCTTCATCAACTTGGCACTGTCGGCTTCGCTGAGGATCACAACAGCGCCGTCGCCGCCGGGGACTGTGGCATAGAGACGTTTGGAATCGCCTTCGTAGCGGCCAAGATGCAGCGTCGTGGTTTGGCCGTTGCGCGTCTTGGCGATGAGGATGCGAACCGGCGGTTCAAGGCCGAAGAGTTTGAGATCGCCCTTTTGATCGACGACATAGCGCTCGGCTTTCAAGCCGGCGAGCCCGGCCAGCACTTCGCTCACCGCCTCGGCTTTCACGTGTTGATCCGGTTTGTCGGCGAATTGCCAGCCGATCTCACCTTTGTTGATGATGGTCGGCACACCGCCCGTGCCGCTGTTGATGATGAGCGTGTCAGCCTGCGCGACATCGACATTGCCCCACAACGCCCGCCGGCGAAACTCCGCCAGCACGCGGTTAGAAATGGCAACATCCAGTTTGCCGACCAAGCCGCTATCGGCAGTCTTCACGGCAATGCGGCCATCGGATTCTTTTTTGCTCGCCAGTAGCTTCAATACTTCTTTGTCGCCCTGGTAGAACTTCAACTCCACTTCGGGCTTATCAAGGCCGAATGGTTTCAAGTCGGCCGGCCCGTCGGCAACCAGCTCCTCAGCTCGCAGTTTGCTCGTCACCAGGATCAGGTCATCAAGGTCAAACGATTCGGCATCGCTGGTGACCGGTGCGGTCATCTTCCAGGAGCCGTCAACTTTGGCAAACGTGGCGGTGCGGTCACCTCGCGTGACCGTAACACGATCGGCGTCCGTGAATGTCGCCATCTTGCGATCACGGTACTTGATCGGCTCGGCCGTCAGACGCGAAGCGAGCGGATCGCTGGCTGAATCGGAAATCAAATACACGGTGTCCGCCGTGCCGATTCGTGCCGGCCGGCCATCCGGTGTTGCATTGCCGAGATGCAACAGCATTTCGCGCGTCTTGCCATCGCTTTCCTGAATGACCAGAGTCAATGTCGCCGCCGGCGGGTCCAGGCCGAACGGCTTAAAGTCCTTGACGGCCAGTCCAGCCACTTTGACAGCGCGCAGCATCGACAGCCGCTCGGTCATTTCAGCGAGCGCTGGATCGTCGGCGGGCACGGCCGATGGCTTGGTCATTTGCCAGGAGCCGTCTTTCTTCTCCAGCGACAATTCCTGGCCATTCATCGTCCGGCGAACACCGATGAGGTCTTTACTGGGGAAGCTTATCATGCCGCGATCGACAAGTTCCAGAGCCGCACGACCAAGTTCCTGCGACACGCCGACCGGCAACACCGCGATGGCGGGCGATTCATCGACGCGTGCATATCGTGCCTGCGGATTGCCTTCGACCGAGCCACCAAGCGTGACGGTGTGCGTAATCGGCTTGTCACCGGCAGGCAATGTGACCTTCACGACGGCACTCGATTTGTCGAAGCCATATTTCGCATTGTCTTGTGGCCCGTAAGAGGCAAAGCGCGTCGCCCACACATCAGAAAGGACTGCGACTATTCCTTCAAGTACACCGCGATCGCCCACGGCCGGCGGGCTAAGCGAATCGACGAGCCATTTGCCTTCGTCCTTTTTGGCCGACCAGTTACCGCCCGGACCGGAACTTTCCAGGCGATTGACTTGTCGAACATCTAAGCTCAACAGTCGGCGATCCAGTAACTCCAGCGCGGGTTTGTCCAACGCGTCAGACGTTGTCGCACCCAATACGAAGACACCGGGCACGTTGTCGAGCCGGGCGAAACGACTGGGTTTCCCCTCTTCAACGGGTTTGCCGATGAACAGTTTCTTGACTCCCGACGGCTCCTCGGGTCGTTCGCCAACCAATGTGGCCGTCAATGTGATGGCCGGTTGATCCAGTCCGTACTTGGCCAAATCGTCGCTGCTATGCGTTTCAAAGCGCTCAGCCCGTGGCATGCTGGCGGCGTCAAGCATCGGTTGAACGACTGGAAAGTGTGCCGTCGCCGCGAACGGGCCGGCAATCTTCCACATCACGCCATCACGGTTCAAAACATAGCTTTCCGCACCCCGGGCGATTTCCATCTTCTGCACCGTAATGCCGGCCGCCTGCCACAATTGCAATGGCCGAAAGGCCAGCGAAGATTGATCCAGCGACGTCTTCATAGTGTCGCGCAGTGAAAACACCTCCGGTCCATCCGCGAGCTTGGCATACACCTCAGGCTTGCCCTCGCGCGGCTTACCGACCAGCAGCGTCTTGGCACCGTCTTGCCATGTAAGCGTTGCCTTCAATGTCGGACTATCAAGCCCGTAGTTCTTCAGTTCCTCGGGCTTCGGCGCGAAGTTCACGAACTCCGCCGCTTCCAGTTTGGCTAGATCGCCGGCCAGCGTGTTGACCTTGCCACCGTCGGCCTTGACACTGGCCGGTGCCACCAGCGACCACACGCCGTCGGCTTGGGTCAGCGCATACGAATCATTCGGTCGTTCGACGTTGATTTTGGTGATTTGTTTCGCCGGCACATCAATGAGTCGCCGGCTGCGATACGCCAGCACCGGGCGATCCACGAGCTTCAACAAGTCGTCGGCCACCGCGTTGATGCGCGAGCGCCCGGAAAGCTGCACATACAATTTGGCCTTCGCCACATCGGCTTTGCCCAGGCGATAATTGAGCGTGCGCGTCGTCGTGGTTTTTGGCGCTTCGGGCGTCGCACCCGGTTGTTCTTCACTGATCGTCAACGCGACATTGGTGGTCTGTTCACCATCGACTAAACCATACGGTTTTAAGTCAGTCGCGTCGATCACGTCGGCACCGCGGGCTTGCAACTCCGCGAGTTTGTCGATCAACTCGTTCACCTTGGGTGCCTCGGCGGCCGCCTGTACCGGTTCGAGTAATTGCCACTTTGTATCGCCGGCCGTGTCTTTTTCGCGCGCGAAAACCAGCTTCTGGTCCTTGGCAATCACCTCCAGTTTCTTCACATCGACACTCTTGAATCGTGCCAACTTAGCGTCCCGCAGGTCGGCCGGCTTGATGAACAAGTCGGCGAACTTGTCGGTGCGCAATTCAAACACCTGAGCATTGTTCGGCAACCTGGCGTAACGATACTCCTCCCGCACCGGCGGTGGCGGCGGAGGAGGAGGCGAAAACGGGTTGGCCGGCGGCGGCGCGGGCACCTTCGTCTCTTTCACCCGCGATACTTTGCCGATCAACACCTTGAGCTCGTGATCGCCGAACTTGACTGACACCGTCCGCTCCGGCGTGTCCAGCCCGGTCTTGGTCACGTCGGCTTCATTCAGAAACGCCTCGACCCACAACTCCGGCACCGCCGCCAACACGCCACGTAATTTGTCGGGATCAGGACGATCCATCACCGGTGTGGTGACTTCCCACGCACTGGCGAGTTTCTCTACCGTGGTCAGCACCGGGGCGCTCGACTTGGTCTTCGGCTCCATCGCCGTCATCCGCTTCATCGCCCAAGCTCCATCCGGACCGGTAACGGAGACTTCGGCCGCATCCAGCAGGGCCACGGCCGATGGTGCCAACTCGCCTTCACCGCTCATGGCGCGAGTACCATCGCTCACCTTGGTGCGCACAATGGCCGGAAATAGTTGCCGGCGCTGAAAGTCCTCGCGCGTCTTACGTAACTTTGGCAACAAGCCCGGTTCGAGTCGCAACACCTCGGCACGATCATCAATGCGGACATACGTTGGCCGCACAAACGGATTGCCGGCAATCGCCGGTTCCCCGAAGGTAAGGGTGTGCGTTTTTTCGCCCTGCGGTTCCAGCCGCAGCGTCGTCTTCACGACCACCGGCTTGCGTTCCGCATCAAAGCCAAAGTCGTCGGCCTTGGTAAAGGTCAACGGCGCGAAACGGGATTGCAGACCCGATAGCAAGTTCGTGTACGCCTCGACCTCGGCGGTGCGCGTCGGCCAGTCGCCGGGCAGCGTCCATACGTTGCCGGACTTTACGAGTTGCACGTCGTTGACGGCAATGCCAACGAGAGCATTGGGCACGATCGACGCCAAGTCCTTCGAAGTGGCATCCGGCCCGCTGGCCGTCTCCTGGCGATGCGCCTGCCAATACCATAAGCCGCCGCCGCCCACCGTGAGGACGAGCAAAATCAACGTGGTCACAAAGCGCATACGATTCCATCCTGAGGTGGGCGCGGGCACCGACTATCTTAGGTGTTCGGGCCGATGCCGAGTACAGGCAATGTGAACGTCAAGCGGCTAACGAAACTGGTGGCAATTCAATGCAGGTAACACGTCGCGTTTGACGAATAGCCTCGGCAACGACAACCGCTAGTAGTATGAGACCACCGACCGGCTGCGGCCCGAGCGCCTGAACGCGCCATTCTTCCGGAAACAACGAGGCCGCAGTCGTTCCGACAAATAGTGCATAAGAGATTCGCACCCATCGTCCTGCTTGACCCGGTCTCACCAACATCGCCGCGACGAGGGCCGGGGCCAACAGCAGATATGTGCAGGATTCCGTTGCAGGGCCAAACGCCGTGACCCAGCAACTGCCTAATGCGAAGGCACAACCAATCTGTTCGACGCGGGAACGACTCGATTTTGTGCCGCGCCAAACCAGCACTGCCATCGACAGCCCTACCATCGCCGTCCCCATGAGATAAATCAAAGTCGGCAATTGAACGAGGTACACCCGAAACAACAGGGCGACATCGCGATAAGCCGCGCGCAACTCCATGCCGCTGCGGTCATTGCCGACCAGGTGGGATATCCACGCCGCGTATTGTCCAGCCACATAACTCGGCGATTGCGTCAAGAATGGTAAAGCCAGCCCAGCCAACGACGCTATCGCCAGGCGCGACCACAAGCGCGTCTCGACCAATGCAACCAAGGCGGCAATCGCCAACACGTAGGGTTTGAACAGCGCAGCGATGACGAACCAAATCGCCGCGCGGCCTATGCGGGCATTAATAACATCGGTCGTGCCGAGCAGCAACAGTCCCAAAACATGCGGATTCGCTTGTCCGTTATGAATGTTCTGGAGTGCGAACGGCGCGACCAGCAACAACAACCAACTCATTTGCTCCATCGGCTTGCGAAGATTGAACACCTGACGCGACCAACTGAACATACCGGCAATCAGTAAGCCAACGCCGACGACACGCCAGATTGCCCCGCCCCACGCATCACCCAATAGTTGCCACGGCGCGAAGAACGCCGCCACCGTCGGGCTATAGCGAAAAAAATCGTACCCAGGGAGTTCAACGTAAATACCGCGCCCGGCAACCCACTCGCCAGCCGCGTGCGTGTAAATCGGATATACGGTGTGCGTTCGTGGCTGGGCAATAGCCGCGCCCGCGCACACGACAATGATGGTGACCCATAGGACGGCCGCCCACAAATTGGGTTTTTGGTCTCGAAATTCTGGTGTACCTACACCCATTCAAGCCGCCCGCCGGTCCGCGCGGCCCACGGCGCAACTGATGCCATTGGTCGAGTTGCGAATGAAATGAATCAGTTCGCCAATTGCCTTCGAGCCGGCAAACCGAGTGGCGATCTTTTCAACGGCCACCGGGATAAGATCGCCGCGCATGTACAACGCGCGAAACGCCTGGCGCACGGCATCAATGTCATCTCGTGAGTAACCGGCCCGGCGCATACCGATCACGTTGACGCCGACGATCTGGTTGAAGATCTGCATGATTGTAAACGGAGGTAAATCTTTGGTGG
>JANNLP010000608.1:0-2256 GCA_031396905.1 Gemmataceae bacterium | reverse complement strand
CCGTAAAGATAACGTGATACCAAATGGGAACATACGGCCATGACATAACCGCCTTCAGTAAACCAAAGGCCAACAGCAGCACACCGAGGATCAGAGGGGCGCGTTTGTTTTCACCCGCGATCAGCGCGGCCAGATATCCGGCCATCACCGAGACGATTGAACCGAGGACGACATGCGTGAGAAGCATCGTCGTGTCCGCTGTGTACTGACCGCCATTGGTAATGGCCTCTTGGAACGCGGCTTGATGTCGGCCGAACCCCTCCGGCCAAACGACCGAAAGAATCTTCTCGCTTCCGAACCACGCGATCACCCAGGCAACAAATCCGCCAATCACGCCCAAGACGATTCGTAACATTGATGTCTCCTGTTGATTTCTAAGCTATCAACACTTCGGCGACTTCCGCTTCTTGCCGATCGCGCTGCGTGCTGCAAACTTATCAATCTGATCGGGCGCGAACGGAATCTTGCACGCCCCGACCAGATCGACGGCGATTTTTCCATTGCCCTTGGCGGTATCGACCGCAAGCTTGTGGAGCGGTTTCACGAAGCAGGCGACGGCGATGACGAAACCGTTCATGACATACTTGACGCGGTTGGGCTGTTGGTGGATGGTCTTCGCAACGCGCTCGAGGAGCGACTTGATCTCGGCCAGGTCGAGGTCCGCGTCCTCCTTGATGGCCACCATGCAGCTGTAAGTCCCCCAGCCGGCCGACGCGATGGTTTCGTTCTTGGATTCCATCCACTTCAGGGCCATCGTGCGGCCATGCGGACTGCCGGACGCCACCCACGGGACCGTGTATTCAGCAACCATGCCCCACGTCGCGTTTTCGATCCACTTCTGCAGGTCCTTCTTGGTCATCCTGGCATCGTCGGCGATCAGCCCGGCCAGATACATCGCGTCTGCGATGCCGGTGTCGTAAAGATCGAGCGCGAGCTGGTAGTCCATCTTCACGCGTTTCTGGATCTTCTTCATGTTCTCGACCTTGACGCCAATGCACGGCTCCTGAGCGCCGTGGGTCATCCAGGTTTTCTTGGTCTGTGCGTTGCCAAACTTCTTAAGCTCGGCAACGATGTCTTTGGCGGTCATCTACTTACTTCCTCAAGTTGCATGTAACGCGCAATCGGCTCTTCGTTTCGCGGTTGCAGAGAGCCATGCTCACAACGGACCAGCGGATTCTAGATCAGCGGAACGTCAAGTTCAGCAGCGGCGGTCGCGCTTTGAGGCGATGAACTCCAAGTGACCGGCATCGCGACCGCCGTCTGGTATAGCGTTTGGTTCGGCTTTGGACTCAATAAACTTGGTCGTGCGTGCCAATGGACTGCAACAAGATCGCTTCCGTGCCCTCGTGTTCGACGAACTCAAACACGATTCGCACGTCATAGCCGGCGCTGCATGACCACGAAGCCGACAACGAACCACGCAATTTGTGTGTCCGCAACGACGGCTCAGTTGCGTCGGCAGATAGAGTTGTGAGCGCCTCGGATATGGCGTCGGCCGTATCCGCGTGAGCCTTCAGCCACTTTTTGAGGTCACGGGCGAATGCTGGCGATTGCAATAACACCCGGCTCACGAAAGAGCCTCTTTCAGAATGTCCGTGGCCATCATCGGCTTGCATTGACCAGCGGCGAACTCACGCCTCGATTGTTCAATCGATGCCGCAATTCGCTGACGTTCCCGTTCATCGAGTCGCCGTTTGATGACGGCGATCAGTTCGGCTTGCGCAATGGGATCCAATCGATCCGCCGCCTCTACCACGTCCGCGAAAACGACTGGTGTATTCATGGCCATCTCCTGCAACCTATTGTAACGTCTTGGCGTCGATCGAGTCGAGCCAGAGAGACCACGAGCCTGGATCACCTGGCGCGCCATCAGCCCATACACCCGGGCTAAGGTCACCCAGGATCGCCCCGACCTCATAGTCGGTGCCCATCTTGTGGTAATACTCCAATACAAGGAGCATGGCACGATATGCTTCTGAAAGTGTCACCTTCTCAGTGGCACGCGGTAGTTTATCGCAGGAATCAAAAGGCATAACGCTTTCGCTCCCCTACCGGGGCAATCGTCGGGCTGCCTTCAAACTACGCGCTTGGCACGCCCTGGTCAGGTGCAGCAACTGGATACTGTTCATGGCCGCGGGGAGGCGGGCCGGAGCCTGTCTCAAGGGTTAAACGAGAACAAGGGTTGAACCTTGTCTCCGCGTGGATCTTTCAGTCGGTGAGTGGTCACCGGCAACCACGAAGCGAGATCAGGGCGGC
>JANNLP010000604.1:0-11616 GCA_031396905.1 Gemmataceae bacterium | reverse complement strand
GCCACGAACTCGCCTTTGCGAATGGTCAGCGAAACGCCACGCAGCGCCTCCACTTTGACCTCGCCGAGATCGTACACCTTCCAAACATCGGTGATCTGAATGCCGTCCAGTATTTGCCTCCACGATGCGTTACAATTCTTTCTACGGTGGCGGCAACAGCGACAACGGGTTGGCGCTCTCGGCATCACACGAAAGTCATCGACAAACGGCGGCAAAGAGCCATAATGAATGTTGCGGATTTCCGTTACCCCCGATCCCCCGTGGGGTTTAGGTACGGAAAGGAGATCACACTGTGCGCGTCCTCGTCGTAGAAGATAACAAACAGTTGGCTCGGGCCTTGAGCCAGGGCTTGCAGGAAGAGGGTTTCGCCGTTGATACGGCCCACGACGGCGAGGAAGCCGACGCCAAGGTGAAGGCGACCGACTACGACGTGATTGTGCTGGATGTCATGTTGCCCAAAGTTGACGGCATGACGCTGCTTGGCAATTGGCGCGCGAATGGCCGCAAGTCATGCGTGTTGATGCTCACTGCCAAAGATGCACTGCAAGATAAAGTTGCCGGCCTGAACCTCGGTGCCGACGACTACATGACCAAGCCGTTCGAATTGGACGAGCTTTTGGCTCGGGTCCGTTCGATGGTCCGGCGCAAACACGCTGTGCAGGATCCGGTGGTGCGCGCTTTTGATCTGGAGATCGACACGGCTGCGCGGACCGTGCGTCGTCAGGGCCGGCCACTTTATCTAACGCCGCGCGAGTACGGCCTGCTGGAGTTCCTGGCTTTCCATCGTGGCCGGGTTGTGACTCGCTCTATGATCTGGGAACATCTTTACGACGAACATGATGAATCCACTTCCAACGTCGTGGACGTTTACATTCGTTATTTACGCAACAAAGTGGATAAAGGCTTCGACATGCCGTTGATCCTGACGCGGTGGGGCGAAGGTTACATGCTCCGCGGCGAGGACGATCTCCCGACTGAAGTGAAGCGCAAGGAATGAAATCGATTCGGCTGGCGCTGGTCGTTTTCTTTCTCTTTCTCGACGCCATGGCGCTGTTAACCGCCATCTTCCTGGCGTATTACACCGCCGAGCAGAGCCTCCAATCCGAGCAAGCCTCGCAACGGGCGCTCATCTTTCAACAGTTCAAAGATCAGAAACGCGATATCGAAGAGCGCTTCGACAATCGCTTGTTGGAACAGGCGCGTACGCTGCCGTTTCATTTTCAGTGGAACCCGACCCTGTTGCCTCAGTTCATTCCGCCGGCTGGCTTGCTTACATCGGCGCTCGCGCCACACGGACATCTTCTCGCACCGGTTTGGATCGACAGCGGCCAGCGAGGCACGGCGGTGAACCAATTGATAATGACTCGACTGGCTCGCCAGATTACGGTCGAGGAAGGCCGACTGCCGCACGATGAGGATTTTCTCGGCGTAGAGTACTTTCAAATCAATCACGAATGGGGAACAGTATGGCGTTCGCAGAATCTGGGTGAATACCTTCTGCCATTTGACTCCACACAACTGACGAAGACCGTGGATTGGGCGTTTGATGATGTTAAGATCCCAGGTCATGAGGAGAACTTTCGCCGCGTCCAATTCAAGGTGCCGATCCGGTACTTCCGTCTGGGCACGCGAATGATGTCCTTGGTGCCGACACCATCGGCCGATACAAATCGCCGAACCGAGATTTCCAACTGGATCGTGGTACATTGCGCTGTGGACAGCAAGACTCGCGAAGCCCAACTCAATGAGTTGCAATTGAAGCTGACAGCCGACATCGACTCTCGCATTGCTGAGAGCGCCGAGGCCATGTGGTGGTTGCGGTGGAAACTAGTGGCGATTGGCGCATTCACGTTCATCGCCGCCGTGTTGGGCGGTCTGATGCTCGTGGATATCGGCTTGTCGCCGATTCGCCGGTTGTCGCGGGCGGTCAGCCGTGTCAGCCCGAAAAACTTCCTGTTGCCGATTAGCGATGACGTGTTGCCGCGCGAGTTGAAGCCAATTGCACAGCGCTTACGCGACACGCTGGACGAATTGCGGCGAGCGTTCGATCGTGAAAAGCAGGCGGTCGCCGACTTGTCGCACGAATTGCGCACACCAGTCACCGCGCTATTGGCCACATTGGACGTGGCCCTGCGCAAGCCGCGCACCATCGAAGAATATCACCAGGTCATTGTCGATGCCCGGGATGTAAGCAGCAGCATGCGGGCATTGGTCGAGCGCCTGCTTTCGCTGGCTAAGATTGACGCAGGCGTGGCACAGATCCGCGTCGAAGCCGTGGACATGGATGACCTGTTGGCCGACGTTGCCACACTGATCCGACCGCTGGCTAATGAGAAGGGTTTGAAATTCGTCATCGATGCGACGCCTCGGGTTGTTTGGTGCACCGATCCCGACAAGCTGCGCGAAATCCTCGTCAATCTGCTGCACAACGCCGTGCAATACAACCGACCCGATGGCTCGATCACGGTGCGAGCGCAGCCGAACGGGGAGAGGCTGGACATCACCGTGTCCGACACAGGCATCGGAATTGACGCCGACGCCATACCCCACATATTCGAGCGGTTCTACCGTGCAGATGTGTCGCGCGAAGAGCCGGCCCTCCATGCCGGATTGGGTCTTTCCATCGTTCGTGGTTACGTGGATCTGTTGGGAGGCACGATCGGCGCGACCAGCAACCTCGGCACCGGGACTACATTCCACCTGTCGCTGCCATCCCTAGCCGAACCCGGCCGGGAGCGAGAGGCCGCCTAGTCCAGATTTACCTGCTCTGCGGCCTTGCTACTTAGTTGTGTCGTTGTCGATTTCGCTTTTGCACTCGCATTCGTGTTCTCTGTGATGCGACAATCGTCGCGTCGGGGGAATCGGCTGATGTCCATCGAAACAAAACTCGGCACCGTTTTAGGCTTAGCTATCGTCGTCATATTGGCCGTCGTTAACGCCACACCACGAACGCCGTTACGAACAGAGCCGACGCAGACCAACGGTACACCGCCACGAATTAGTTTGATCGCACCTGAGTAATCACCGTAGCCGCGCATCCACTTCGGCGGCCGGGAGCAAATACCACAATCGAGGCGTAAAATCGGCGTGAGGCAACAAACCCTGCGGCGGCACCGGCGCGGACGCTCCCGTGAGTACCGTTAACAGAGTAACAGGTTTTTCGTACACGATGGCTCGCCAGTTGCTGAGCTTCGCCTGCTTAACGGCCTCGGCGATGGCGTCATCCAACGTGCCGACCGCGTCGATCAGTTGATATTCCACCGCTTCCTTGGCCGTGAAGATGCCACCGTCGGCGAGCTTGCGCGTATACTTGCCCCCGTCGGCGGCTACGATTACGCCCTTGTCATCGTACTTCGCCACGATTTTCGGCGGGAACAAATCCTGCGTCAGCTTGCCTTTCAACACGGGCCGGCCGGTTTCGACGACTTTAATGAACTGCTGGTAAGCATGTTCCACCATGTCTTGCCACGGTTGTCGTTCCGGCGGCGTCATCTCATGAAACGGCGAGCCGCTGCCCTTGATATCGCCGGCTTTGATAAGTTCCATTTTCACGCCGACCTTGTCGGCCAGAACTTTAGCATTGGGCAGCGACGCATAAACGCCGATGGAGCCGGTAATGCTCGTCCGCTCGGCGAATAGCTTCGGCGTGGCCGGGTTGTTCGCGTCCTGTGCGGCGGCCATCGAAATGTAGTAACCGCCCGAAGCGCAGACACCTCCCATCGATACCAACAACGGTTTGGGCGAACCGGCATGTTTCGGTGCTGTGCCGTCGCGCAATTGTTCGAGCCGACGCAACAGATCATCACTTGCGGTAACCGAGCCACCCGGACTGTCGACACGCACAACCACGGCTTTGACATTGTCGTCGCCGGTGGCCTGTTCAATTTCGTCACGGGCATAAGAGAGTAAGGAATCCATAATTGGGCCTTCAATCTTCACCACGGCCACTTTGTCAGTCGCCATGCGAGTGCCCGAATGGAATTTCTCGCCGAGATGCGCATCAATGCCGGGCATGTTCGAAACACTTGAAGCGAACAAACCAGCACACAAGACTACATTCAAGAACGCCGACCCCAAAAGGGCCACGATGAGAAAAGCCATGCCGCAGCCCATACCGCCAGAAGACCGTGCGGCACGCGGCGGCGGGAGCATCGAGCCGTTCATGGAGTCATTGTTCATAGAGTTTCTCGCCAGTGACTCAGTCCGTGTTGCGTTAGGATACAGCGGATCATGTAATCGTCATTCATGGACACATCAGAGTTTCTCAGGCACCGGTTTGCCAATCACCTTCGACATGGCTTCGCGAACCTGATCGAAGCCGTTTTTCAATAGAAACTGCGAGTCGCGCCCACGTGACTTGGCTCCCAACACGAAGAAGTTCGGTTCGGTCGTGATGATGCTCGATCGGGCCGGTCCTTCATGGACCGGGCACTCTTCCACCTGGAGTTCGCGATAGATTGAGAAGTCGGGCCGATAGCCGACGCTGGCGATAATGCGGTCGACATCCCACGACTCAATCGCGCCGGCAACTTTGGCGGTGACCTGAAAACCCTTGTCCGGACCCAAAGCCACGATTCGATCAATGATCGACGATGGATGAAACTCGATATTACCTTCGCCTCGTGTGGCCAGGCTGTTGGCGACGACCGCCAGTTTATCCCGGTCGCGAAACGGGTCGTTGGCCATGCGAGGCAACGGCGTGGAACGCGGCCCACGTGCCAACCAGATCACCCATGTTTCCGGTGACTGTTTTGCCAGGTCCGCCAAGAGCCCGAGGTGCGTCGCCGCCGTAAAGCCAGCGCCGACAAGGAGAACTGTCTTACCGGCGTATTTGCCCTTTTGTCCGCCTAGAACATCTTCAAGCCCGCTTGCGATTTGCGGCCGGTTCGCCAACTCGCCGATGGCGGGCATGCCGCCGTCGCCCAGATTACGGGCGTTACCGAAGGTGCCGGTGCAATCGAAGACCGCATCAGCGTCGGCATAAGATTCGTTGCCTTTAGTATCACGCAGCAGCATGCGAAAAGGCGTATTGCCACGAGTCATGTCGCTCTTCATCAAGCCCGCGCGACTGACCGCCACCACCTGATGTTCGGTTTTGATCGCATCGGCCAATAGTGACGACATCGCCAATGGCTGCAGATATGCGGCGACGTGTTCACGGCCAGTAATGAAGTCATTGTCCCCGGGCAGATCGTGCCCCTTATGCTCGGCGTGAATAATAGAACGACCCAGGGGCGTGGCATTGGCACTGAACGGCGTGAATAGCTTAACGAAACCCCATCGTTCGAGGTTTTCTCCAATCCTGCCACGCTCATACACGGTCACGCTCAGGCCGAGCTTGCGGGCCAAAAGAGCGGCCTCCAGCCCGATTGGTCCTGCACCCAGCACCGCCAGCCGCGGCCCGGTTTTCGCCATGTCACCTCCACGAAATCACTCGGTTCATCTTATGCGCGAAACTGCTGGCCCGCCTCCCGGCAGTCGGGTACATTGATAAGGTCGGCAGTTACCTTTCGCGTCCGAGGTTTCGATCATGCGAATCCTTGTCATTATGCTGATGTTGGTCGCCGGTCTGGAGGGCCGGGTTCGCGCCGCCACACCGGAGCGAATCGCCGGGCTTATCGAAAGGCTCGGCAGCACCGATTATCGTGAACGCCAGGCCGCGTTTTCTGAACTTGATGCGATTGGTGAGTCCGCACTGCCACCTCTGAAAACTACGACAATTTACGGCGACAGCGAAACCCGTCTGCGCGCTAGCGAGTTGATCCGTCGCATTGAACAACGACAAATATCCGCACGCATTCTGACGCCGACGCTCGTGGAGTTGGAATTCGAGAATATTGCCGTTGAAGATGCCGTGAAAGCGGTCAACAAAGCGACGGGAATTCAATTAGCAGTATCCGGCACGAATGTAGCGGAAGTCAACAAACGCAAAATCACATACCGCACCGGCAAGGTTCCCGCGTGGGAAGCGGTAAGCGGATTTCTTGCCGAGTCAAAACTCGTTGAATGGGACACCGTGACAGTTGTGGCTGGGCTGCCCACGCCCAATCCAATCATGATGAACACAACACATCAGGTGTTTTTCAACGGGGGAAGAGCACGCCGGGTCATGATCAACAACAATACCGGCCGCAGAGAAGAAGTAGCAGTCTTGGACAAAACACTGATTTACGATGGCACTCCGGTGAACCTCCCGACTTCCCTGGCTGGCGCGGTGCGTGTGCGGGCACTGCCTATCGGAACGCCGATACCGAACGCCATTGGCAATAGCGACGAGTACTTGGTTCCTTTACAGATATCGGCCGAGGCGAAAGTGGATTGCTCCGCGACATCGGCATCAATCAAATCCACTCAGGCGATCGACGACCAGGGTCGCCGGTTCAACGCCGTGATCACAGGATTGGTTCGGACCTCAAATGAGGATCCCGAAATGGTCATTCTCAACAACATGTTTATCGCCAATCAGAATGTCGGCGCGCCTTCGAACAATGCTGTCCGCAATCAATTCGTGGCTTTGCGGATTAGGAAAGGCACGGGAGTGTCCAAATCGCTCCGGGAGGTCACTGGGACGATAGCACTACCCGTTCGAGTTAATGCAGAATTGGTGGCCATGGAGCAGCCGATGAAGGCGGCCGGCAAAACGGTCCGAGAAGAATTCGGAGAAATCACGGTCCACTCCATTGACAAGACCAGCGATGGCAACATCAAGCTTGATGTATCCGTTGTCTACCCCCACGACGTCCGTATGTCGTCCATGGCCGGCATTCCCAACGCTGCAATGGTCAACTTTCGCGGCAATGGCGCGGTCCTGCCAGCGGCGGCGGGCAGCGCTCCTATTCCTGGCAACGGTAAGTCAGAAATACTTGGCATCTCCTTGCGAGAAGCCAATGGAAACAGGTTGCTGATTACCAGCTATGTTCAACCCAGCATCAACCACGGCAACGATGGCATGCGCGTCCGCACCACGATGATGTTTCATCTTTCCAAAGATGCTGTCGATCCAACCCGATTGTCGGTGAATGGCAGTCATGCCGCGTCTGTGGAAGTTGCGTTCACCCTCAAAAATGTACCAGTGCAATAATTCGTGGAGGCTGCCAATGTTTGCAAAGCGTTGCTGGCTGCTATTCGCTGTGTTGTGGATTGCCGTACCTCTTGTGGCTCAGGACAAGGCGGTAGAAAAGAAGGTCGATGCCAAGGACAACACGGAAAAGAAGAAAGAAAAGAGCGCTGAACGCAAAGATGACAAGAAAACGGTTGACCAGGGCAACAAGTATCAGCTGATTCGCACCATCACCGGCAAGTACTTAAAGTCGGATGCCGATGATATGTTGATTGAACTCGAAGTGCGCGTGCCATCCAGCCGCAGCAGTGGGCGTAACGAGAAAATCACTTTCAGCTATGCCTCTGACACTTACGTTCGCATGATGAAGTTGCCTGAACGGCTCGACGACAAAAGAAAACCAATTCCATACTCGCATCAGGAAAAGTTGAAGCTCAAGGGCGACAATTCCAAGCTGCCGGGGTATGGTTCGGAGTTGACCTCCCTTAAGGCTGGACAAATCATCGAAGTCTATTTGAGTACGCTCAAGCCGGCGTCTGGTACGACTCGAAAGAAAAGCGATGAATCGGAATCGCCGATCGTCACAATGATCGTCATTCACGAAGAAGCACCCAAAATGATTGAGAAAAAGAAATAACGTGGCCGATCTTGTCGTCGCACTGACTGGTGCCAGCGGATCGCCGTACGGATTGCGTTTACTGGAGGTGCTGCTTCGCGCGGGTCGGACTGTGCATCTCGCCATTAGCCCGGCGGCTGTCGAAGTGATGGAACGCGAGATCGGCCGGACTGTGCGCCTCGATGCCTTTCAATCGGCCGACTTGTTCGGACCGCATTTAGAGGATGTCTCGACCCAGCGACTTCATTATCATCACTTCCGAAACTTCCAGGCTGGTATTGCGTCGGGTTCGTTTCTGACAGATGGCATGGTGATCTGCCCGTGTAGCATGGGCACCGTGGCCGCCATTTCACATGGCACATCGGAGAACTTGATTCACCGGGCCGCCGATGTGCATTTGAAGGAACGCCGCAAACTGATCCTGGTGCCGCGCGAAACGCCGCTGGGTTTAGTGCAACTGCGCAATCTGACGGCTTGCGCCGAGGCCGGGGCGGTTATCCTGCCGGCAATGCCCGCGTTTTACACCCGGCCCCAGTCCCTCGCCGACATGGTTGACTTCATCGTCGGCCGGATTTGCGACCAGCTTGGCGTCGAACATCGCCTGATTGAACGTTGGGGCGGGCAAGCCCGATCCGGCTGACACGGCCAATCGGTTGTCGTATAATCAAAGCACGAATCTGATATGCTGCTTGAGATACACCCTGAGGAATGCCGCCGTGAGTTCGCGCTATTTGTTCACCAGTGAATCCGTGTCGATGGGCCATCCGGACAAGGTGGCCGACCAGATCAGCGACGCAGTCCTCGACTTCTGCCTCCAGCACGATTCCACCAGCCGCGTCGCCTGCGAAACGCTGGTCACCACCGATCACTGCACTGTCGCCGGTGAGATCACGACCAAAGCACCATTAACGAATGAGTCCGTTGAGAAACTGGTGCGCGATGTCGTGCGCGAGATTGGCTACACCGACCCGAAGATCGGCTTTGCCGCCGACACGTGCAAGGTGCAGAACCTCCTGCATGCGCAATCGCCCGACATTTCAATCGGTGTGGACACTGGCGGAGCCGGCGACCAGGGCATGATGTTCGGTTTCGCTTGCGACGAGACCAAGACGTTGATGCCGCTGCCGATCTATTTGTCGCACCGGCTCGTCGAGAATCATGCGGCCATGCGCAGGGACCGCCGGCTGAAATTCGTACGACCGGACGCCAAGAGCCAAGTGACGGTCGAATACAACGCCGATGGCACGCCGCACCGCATTCACACCGTCGTGTTCTCCACGCAACACGACGAGTCGGCCATGGACAGCAACCGCAAATTCAAGGAAGATGCCCGCAAGCTATTGATCGATGAGCTGATCATCCCGACACTCAAGGCTGAACGCCCCGACCTGCTCAAGGGCGATGTTGTGTACCACATCAACCCGACCGGCTGCTTCCTCGAAGGCGGACCGCATGGCGATTGCGGGTTGACCGGCCGCAAGATCATCGTGGACACCTATGGCGGCCGCGGCCGTCACGGCGGTGGTGCTTTCAGCGGCAAAGATCCGACCAAAGTGGACCGATCAGCCGCGTACATGGCCCGGTACATCGCCAAGAACGTGGTCGCCGCTAAATTGGCCCGTGAATGCGAAGTGCAACTCAGTTACGCGATCGGCCACCCGGAGCCGCTTTCGGTCTGGGTATGCACCAACAAGACGATCGCGAATGGCTTAACCGATGATCAATTGGGCAGCCTTGTACGCACCCACTTCCAGTTGCAACCCAAAGGCATCATCGAATCATTGAACCTGCGTCAACCCATTTACCGCGAAACCGCCCGTCACGGTCACTTCGGCCGCGAACTACCCGGGTTCACCTGGGAAAAGACCGACAAGGCCGAGGCACTGAGGCGGGACGCTAACCTCAAAGTGTGAATGCAAAAGGCCCGCGCAATGCAACAGGGGACTTTGGGCCACCTCCAGCGGACGACGCCGTTCAACTCCAGCCCCACTTTTTCAGGGATTGGCTCAACGTTTCCGCGTCCATACCTAGCGCGGCCGCCGCGGCTTCTGGCGTACCGTGTTCCGTGAGGGCGGCGCGGACTTTGTCTTGTTGTTTCCAGTCCTGGATGTTGCGGTAGAGTGTGCGCTCGCCGATACCGAGAACGCGGGCGGCTTCTTCGCGGTTGCCGCCTGCCTGGGTCAGGGCTTGTTCCATGTAGTAACGTTCAACTTCAGCGAGCGGCCGGCCAATGAAGGCGTCGGCTCCACCGCTGCTTGTCGTAGTGGGATTGGATGTGCGCACGGTGGCGAGGATACCGTCGTCCTGCAAGTCATCAGGTCCGAGTATGCCGTCGCGGTCCAACACGATCATGCTCTCGACGGCATTGCGCAACTCGCGGACGTTGCCAGGCCAGGCATAGTCGTGAAAGGCCCGGCGAATCACGTCGCTGACGGTGACAATTTTTTTGCTGTGCCGGGCGTTGAACTCTTTGATAAAGTGCGCGGTGAGGATGGGCAGATCTTCTCTTCGTTCTCGAAGCGCGGGCAGCGTGACGGCAACAACTTTCAGGCGATGAAACAGGTCCTGACGGAAACGGCCCGCCCTCACCTCAGCATCCAGGTCACGGTGCGTCGCCGAAAGCAGACGGACGTTGACCTTGATCGGTTCGTTGGCGCCGATGCGGAAAATTTCGTCATTCTCCAGCACGCGAAGTAATTTCGCCTGCAGCATCGGTGGCATGTCGCCGACTTCGTCGAGGAACAGCGTGCCGCCGTTGGCGTGTTCAAAGCGTCCCTTCCGCAGCTTGTCGGCGCCGGTGAACGCACCGGCTTCGTGGCCGAACAACTCGTCGTCAAGCAGATTCTCGTTCAGCGCGGTACAGTTCATCGCCACGAACGGCTTAGCCTTGCGCGGCGAGTTGTTGTGGATTGCCTTGGCGACAAGTTCCTTGCCGGTTCCTGTTTCACCATGAATTAGCACGCGGGCACTGGTAGCAGCGACCGCTTGTAGCCGGGCAATGACTTCCTGCATCTTGGGCGCATTGCCGATAAAGCCCTCGAAGCCAAACCGTTCATCCAGCTGTTGCCTCAGTTGTCGGTTGAGCCGGCGCTCGCCCACTCGTTCCGCGGATCGTTGGACCAGAGCGCGAAGTTCGCCGAGGTCCACCGGTTTGGGCAAATAGTAAGCTGCGCCCTCCTTGACAGCGGCAGCGGCGGTTTTGAAATCGCCAAAGCCGGTGATGACCACAACCTCAGCTTCGGGCTGTTCGGCCTTCACTTTGCGAACGATGGCCAATCCATCGAGATCGCCCATTTTCATATCGGTGAGGACGACGTCAAACTCGTCCGTATCGAGAGCCTTAGCGCCATCGCGGCCGCTGGTGGCGACTGTGCAAACGTATCCCACGGCTTCAAGCGCTTCGCCAACAGTCTGGGCGTGCGCGGCCTCATCGTCGATGACCAACACGCGGAGAGGCTCGGCATCGGGATCAGTGGTCGCTGGCGGCATCGGGAAATTATCGGAAGAATGGCGGCGGGTTGCAACCGGGCAACAACTTACTCCGCGTTCGAGCCTGACAACTGCTCGTTTGTCAGCGAGATGCCAGTGCCATCGGCCAGCGGAACAAACAGCCGATTCGCGCTCAACGCCACTGGCATACCCGCGGCAACTGAAGTTCCCATCAGCGTGTAACCACCCACAATCGTGGGTTTGCCCGAGTTCGCATCGAGCGGCCACAATCGGCCTTGCGAATCCGCGATGACAAGCTTCCCGGCGAACTCCGTCGGTGTGCTGATGAACGTTCCATCAGGCAAATCAAAATTCCAGGCAGGACCGTCTCGTTCGAGCTTCAATGCGACCAGCGACTTACCATCGACGATAACGAACACAAATCCACCGAGTAATGTCGGACCATTTGTTATCGTGCGACCGTCGCCAAGCCGCCAGGCGCGCTCAATTT
>JANNLP010000600.1:0-7671 GCA_031396905.1 Gemmataceae bacterium | reverse complement strand
GCGATTTTGCCGGAGCGCTATCGGCTGGCAGCTCGTGAATTCACATTCCAGATCAAACCCAAATACGATCTACCGCACAGCGGTGTCACTGTGCATCAACTGACGTTTCCTTCGCCGGTGGAGTCGCCGCACAAAGAGAATAACACAGTTCACGCCGAGTATTATCGCTCCACAGCACCCGGCAAGCATCCTTCGGTCGTGGTCCTCGACATCACAGGCGGCGATCAGAGTCTGTCGCGCGGCATCGCCTTGTATCTGGCACAGAACAAGATAAACGCACTGTTCGTGCAGATGGCTTATTACGGGCCGCGACGACCGCCGGGCAGCCGGATTCGCATGTTGTCCACGGACATGCCGCGAACATTGGCGGCAGTGCGCCAAACCGTTCTCGATGTCCGTGTCGCCGGAGCATGGCTGGCTTCACGACCGGAGAATGATCCCAACCGTGTGGGCATTCTTGGCACCAGCCTCGGCAGCTTTGTCGCGGCAATTTGCGCGGAGACGGAGCCGCGATTCAGTCGCGTCGCACTGTTGTTGGGCGGCGGTGGCCTTGTGGATGCGTTTTACAAACACCCGCAGGCCAAGCCTTACACGCGCATCTACGAGTTGCTGGGCGGAACGAAGGACAAAGTGAAGCTTGCAATCGCCCCGGCGGATCCACTGACGTTGGCCGACAAGCTGCGCGGTCGCTCCGTCATCATGATCAATGCCAGCCGCGATGAAATCGTGCCACCGTCGGCGACCAAAGCGTTGTGGGAAGCGGCCGGCAAACCGCGCATCGAATGGTACGACACCACGCATTACGGAGCCGCGCTGTACATACCCAAGATGTTTAGAGTCGTCGTCGAGCATTTGGCCGCCCCCTGATCCCTGTCACCTTCCAAAGTTGCCGACTTTACCGGATTTCCCATTCAGTCGCGGTTCCGGTTGTGCCGATCTAAGGGGTGAAACCATTCACAACGGAGCGGCCGCGCGGACGGGTCGCGCCCGTTGCGCCAGTTATTAAGGGGATGGGCGATGCACGGACGAATCGCAATCGCGGCAGCGACATGGCTCGCAGCCACTGCCATGGCACTTGGTCAAACGTCGACTTCCGACATCAGTTACGCCCCGACCACATCGATCAGCGCCGCCGACTCAGAGAGCGCGGCCGCTAGCGCCAACCGGTTCTACGGCAGCATCGATTATTTGCTGTTTGAATTCCGCGACGGGCCGGCACCGGGGTTGATTCAGCACGTGCCAAGCAATCAGGTGCATCTGACGCCGCTGCCGCAGGGTGCCGCTCAAACCATGTACGGCAACGGCATTCGCCATCATGCTTTCAGCGGCTTCCGCGCCGAGGCCGGTTTCTGGCTCAATGACAACTGGGCGGGCGAAGTGTCGTTCATGCAGTTTGAATCAAAGAACAAAGGCTTCCGCATTGATTCGGAAGGCGAGCCGTCCATTGGCCGGCATTACATCGATCTAACTAACAACTCCAACCCGATCACGTACCTGATCTACGCCCGACCGCAGGATCCGAGCAACGCCGCCAACGGTCGCATCCGCGGGTACATTGATGCCTCAAGCCCGATTCGCCTGTGGGGCCTGGACATCAATGCCCGCGCCCATGGCTATTCCGTGTTCGCCGATCACTGCGACTGGTTGGTCGGCTTCCGCTATGTTGATTTGCGCGACGGCATCTTCATCTCGGACTTCACGCAGTTCTTCGACGCCACCGGTACAATCCCGGGCACGTCATACTTGGGTGAAGATCGCTTCTACGCCACCAACCAGTTTTATGGTCCGCAGGTCGGCTTCAACTCCATGTACGAGTTCGGCGGCGTCACTCTGGACGTCACCGGCAAGATCGCCATGGGCGGCGTTCGCCAGAAAGTCGCCATCAATGGCATCACCACGGAACGAGACGGCAACGGCGTGTTGGTGAACACGGTGCCGGGCGATGTGCTGACCCAATCCACGAACATCGGCAGTTACAGCCGCAGCCGCTTCGCGTTTGTTCCGGAACTACTGGTGAAGCTTGGCTACAACGTCGGCCAGCATGTGAACGTGTCGGTTGGCTACAACATTCTGGCCGTCACCAGCGTCGTCCGCGCCGGTGGTGTCATCGATGAAGGCGTCAATCCCAACGTCAGCCCGTATCTCGGTGCCGCCGGTCAAAGCGATGCCCGACGCCCGGGCTTCAACTTCCACGGCACCGATTTCTGGGCACAGGGCCTGACCCTCGGCTTCGCCGTCAAATATTGACAATGACGTAGTCGCTTTGGTGGGTCTCGAGTACTCGACCCACCCTACGCAACAGTTCCGATTTGTATTTCGATTTGTAGGGTGGGTCGAGTCTGCGAGACCCACCATGCGGCTTACCAATTCTGTCCGACACGTTACCCCACCCACGCACCGCCGCGGAAATTCGCGTCGTAGCCCAGGAACGCATCCAGATCGTCGCCAGTGTTCGCGTTGACGATTCGTAAATATGCAGGCGAATTGGACGCCGGAGCACAGACAATGTCGGCACGACCATCGCCATTGATATCGCGGGCGCCGACTGTGACGCCGCCAAGGAAGTTTGACGGATACGCATAGAAGCTGGCCAACTGTGCGAGGTTGGTACCGCTCAGTGCACGGACGTGTGGCCCGCCGCCAGCACCAGCTGCTGTAATGATGTCCGAGTTGCCGTCGCCGTTCACGTCACCTGCAGCCACGTAGACGCCGCCGTGGAAGCTCGCGTCGAACGCGAAGAAGTCCTGTAACAACGTCGCGCTGCTGCCCGAGAATGCGCGGACATGTGGTCCGCCGCCGGGGCCAGCCGCGACAATCACATCGGCTTTTCCATCCGCATTCAAATCGCCGCTTGCGACGCGGACGCCACCGGTGAAGCCCGGAATGAACACATATCGTTCCGCCACAATCGTGGCGCTCACGCCATCGAAGATGCGAACATGTGGACCGCCGCCCTCGCCGGCCGCGACGATCACTTCGTTGGTCCCATCGCCATTAACGTCGCCGGCCGCCACATAAACACCGCCGACGAACGAGGGATCGAAGGCCATGAACTCGTTGATGATGCTGCCGTTGACGCCGTCGAAGATGCGCACGTGCGGGCTGCCGCCTGCTCCCGGCCCGGCGATGATATCCGGCGTGCCGTCGCCGTTGACATCGCCCGTGGCCACGCGAACGCCACCCTGGAAACTCGCGGCGTAGGCAAAGAAGTTGAACCGCTCCACGCCGGTGGCAAAGTCAAAAACGCGGACATGCGGTCCACCACCTGGACCGGTGCCGGTTGCCACAAATCGAGGCGGCACAATGGGCGCGACTTTTGTCACGGCAGGTGAGTTTGTGAAGTTCGGGGTCAGGGACAGATTTGTCGAGACCAAGCCATTAATCACTGCACCGAGCGCCTTGGATGACGCCAGCAACTGTTCCTTAGATGGAATTTGCGTGGGCAGCAACTCGGAGAAATTGTAGAGACGACCGGAAGCTCCTGGACCAATGACGATGCTGGAGAACACATCGTTGCCGGCAATGCCGCCGGCCGTACCGATGTAGTCGAGTCCGTCATTGACGCCACTTGGCTGTGTTTCGGAGATCGTGTAGGTTCCCGGCAACAAGCCCGTGAAGCTGTAGCTGCCGCTGACACCGGTAACGTAATTGCGTGAGACCGGCTGGCCAAGAATATCGGTACCGGTCAACCGGACAAGCACGCCGCCAATGCCGCTGTCCGTGGGTTCCTGGATGCCATTCTGGTTGATGTCCAGAAACACTGAGCCGGCCAGGAAAGACGACGATGAAGTTTCACCGAAGTTGAATGGCCCGCGAACGGGATTCGGTGACAGCTCAATGTTCGAGAATGAGTCGTTGCCGACAACGACCGTGAACGGACCGGCCGTGTCAGCATTTTGTTCCTTGCCATCGACGAAACCGGCCGGCTGCTTTTCGGTGATCGCGTAGAGGCCCGGCGGCATCGGCGTGAATTCGTACCGTCCAGTGGCATCGGTGACGACTGTTAGGCTGCCGCCCGGCAGATCGCTGCCGACAAGTGGCCGCGCCAATGCCGTGCCGAAGAACGCTGTGCCGCCAATCGTGATTTGCACACCGGGAATACCGGGTTCGCCGACTTCGTGGATGCCGTTGTCGTTGGCATCCACCCAGACAAAGCCGAACGGATCAGCGGGCGGAATCTCGCCGTATAGATAGTTGACGCCATCAATCCCAGCACCAAGATTAATGGCGCTGATGACGTTGGTGCCTTGAGCGCCCAGCTTTCCGCCTGCCGTGCCGAGAGCGTTGAAGCCGTCGTAAATGCCATTCGGAGCAAACGGGGCAGGTGGTTGTGTCTCAGTCAGCGTGTACGTGCCCTGCAGCAAGTCGATAAACGCGAAGCTGCCATCGGCCGCTGTGACAGTCGTCTTGTTGACCGACGCATTGTTCGCGTCGGTACCTGTCAGCGTCACGGTCACGCCGGCGATGCCGGTCTCTGTTGCGCCGCTCCGTTTGCCGTCGAGGTTGAAATCGCGATAGACCACACCTTGCAAAGTCGCCAGCGTTTGGCAGAAGTTGAGTCCCGTGATGCCGGCATTGGTGAGTGTCACCGCAGCAGTCAGCGGCATCACGGCTTTGTAGCCGGTCGCCAATTGAGCATCGACTGTGTAGTCCATCAGCAGTTGCTGGGTAAACGCATAGCTGCCGTCGCTCGCGGTTTTTGTAGTCGCGACTACATTGTTCTTGCTGTCACGTAGTGTGACGGTCAGTCCGCCGAGACCCGGTTCACCGGCATCGATGATGCAATCGCGGTCCCGATCCAGGAACACAATACCCGAAATACCACGACCCACTTCGGCAAACGTGTATCCCGTGCCCGCCTTCCCGATCGGCAATGTGAGACTCGTCGAATCATTGCCAACCGTACCGCCGAAGGTGCCCGCCTTGTCCTGTCCGTCGGCATAAAGCGCCGGCTGCGTTTCGGTGATCGTGTAGTTCCCGCCAAGGAGACCCGGGAATGAGTAAGAACCATCCACCAGTGTTGTCGTCGCGGTGCTGACGAACTTGCCGTTAACGTCTGTACCGGTGAGCGTGATGGTCACGCCGCTGATGCCCGGCTCACCCTTGTCCTGCGTGCCATTTTGGTTCGGATCGAAAAAGACCACACCTGCCAAACTCGATGCGGCGAGATCGGCGATATTGTAATTGAAACCATTGCCGCCCGGTGTCACTGCAATGCCGCTGATCTTGTTGGGAGCACCGGTGCCGCCAAAGACCGTGCCCGGCGTGCTCTTGCCGTCGAACGTGCCGGCGGGTTGCCCGACTTCCGTGATCGTATAGTTGCCCGGACGTAACAAATCGAAGAAGTAAGACCCATCGGCCAGCGTATTCTTGCTTAAGTTGATCACGTTGCCCAGATCGTCAGTGCCTGTCAACTGTACCGCAATGCCGGACGACGGCGTTTCACCAACCTCGTAAAGACCGTTGTTGTTGCCGTCTAGATAGACGAACCCGGCAATGGCGGCCGGCTTCAATTCGGCAAAGTTGTTATTGATCCCGGTGACGCCCGACTTGAGCACAATGTCGCTGATGACATCGTTTGCCAGGGTGCCACCCTGGCTGCCAAGGGAATCTTTGCCATCAAGATAACCCGCTGGCGTGTTTTCGATGAGGACGTAGCCGCTGGGATCACTGGGGCGCAGATTCTTGAATTCGTATTTGCCGGTCGCATCCGTGAACGCTGTCGCGAGTACCAAATTGCCCAGATCGTCAAAGCCGGATAGATCCACCGTGGCACCCTTGATCGGCGTTTCTCCCACATCAAACACGCCGTCGTTATTGGCGTCTTCCCAAATGAATCCCGAAAGCGTTGAGGGCAACAGATCGGCGATGTTGTAATTGAAGCCGACACCTCCCGGCGGGATCACGATGCCTGTGATTGCATCTACTACGGCAGTACCGCCGAATGGAGTGCCCGCGGTGCTTAGGCCATCAAACGTCCCCGCCGGCTCAGAAGTTTGCGTCACCGCATAGTTTCCGGGTCGCAACAGATCGAAGAAGTACGAACCGTCGGCCAGTGTGCTCGTGTTGAGTGTGATCGTATTGCCCAGGTCGTCGGTGCCTTTCAACTGGACCGCAATGCCGGCTGAGGGCGTCTCACCCAACTCAAACAGGCCATTGTTGTTGGCATCGATGTACATGAAGCCGGCGATGCTCGCGGGCACTAACTCGCCAAAGTTGTTGTTGACGCCCTGGACGCCGGACTTCAGCACGATGTCGCTGATCACATCATTGGCGAGTTTGCCGCCCTGGCTGCCCAATGAGTCTTTGCCGTCGAGATAGCCCACCGGCGTGTTCTCGATAAGAACATAACCGCTAGGATCGCTAGGCCGTAGATTCTTGAATTCGTATTTGCCGGTCGCATCTGTAAACGCCGTCGAGAAGACAAGGTTTCCGAGATCGTCGAAGCCGGACAGGTCCACCGAAGCGCCCGCGATCGGCGTTTCGCCGACATCGAACTTGCCGTTGTTGTTGGCGTCTTCCCAAATGAAGCCTGAAAGACTTGCCTGCGGCACGTCCGCGATGTTGTAGTTGATTCCCTTTCCGCCAGCTGTGATCAGAATGTTGTTGATCGCGTCCGTCACCCCGGTGCCGCCGAATGGAGTACCGGGTGAGCTGATCCCATCCAGCGAACTCGTCGGCTCCGTGATTTCCGCGATCTTGTATGTGCCGGGCCGCAGCAAGTCGAAAAAGTACGAACCGTCGGCAAGCGTGGTCTTGGTCATGTTGACCGTATTGCCCAAATCATCCTTGCCGGTGAGTTGCACATCGATGCCGCCGCTGGGAGTCTCGCCCAGTTCATATAAGCCGTTGTTGTTGGCATCCATGTAAATGAAGCCAGCGATACTGGCTGGGGCTAATTCGCCGAAGTTGTAGTTGATGCCATTGGCGCCGGCGGTCGCTGGAATGTTAATGAACGTGTCGTTGCCGGCTGTGCCGCCAATGTTGCCCAACGTGTCCTTGCCGTCGAGAAACGCCACAGGTTGCGTTTCGGTCAATGTGTACGTGCCGGGTTGCAAGCCGGTGAACGAGTAACTACCGCTGCCAACGGTGACCGCTGTAAGGCTAACCGGGTTACCACTGTCGTCCGTGCCGCTCAGTGTCACGGTCACGCTGCCGATGCCGGATTCGCCGACATCGAATTTGCCGTTGTTGTTGGTATCGGAATACACAAAGCCCGAAAGCGAAGCCGCCGCACGATCGGCAATGTTGTAGTTCACGCCTTTGCCACCCTGCGTGACAGTGAGGCCGGTAATCGTGTCGGTCGCCGCGGTGCCACCGAATGGTGTGCCGGCCGTGCTCTTACCGTCCACCGTGTTGATCGGTTCGGTGATTTCCGTCACGCTGTAGGTGCCGGGTCGCAGTTGGCCAAAGGAATACGAGCCATCGGCCAAAGTGGTCTTGGTGAGACTTACCTTGTTGCCAAGGTCATCCGTGCCTGTGAGCTGGATGTCAATGCCGCCGCTGGGAAGTTCGATTCCGTTGAACACGCCATTGTTATTGGCATCGATGTAAGTGAATCCCGACACGCTCGCGGGCAACAGTTCGGCAAAGTTATTGTTCGCACCGCTGACTCCGGCATTCAGAACGATCTTGCTGATCACGTCATTGCTCAACGTGCCGCCAGGCGTC
>JANNLP010000523.1:0-2964 GCA_031396905.1 Gemmataceae bacterium | reverse complement strand
CGGGAAGTTGCCAGCGGCCATCGGCAGGCCGGTGTACGATTCCATGCCCGCGACCAACGTGGCCCACCCAGTGGGCAGCGTGGCTAGTTTCTTGACATCGGCGATGCCCGTCATGGGTTCGCAAGCGCCATCCCAAGCCTGCCGCGGATCGACTGCCTGGGCTGGCACCGCTTCGTAGGTTTCGACTTCGCCGGTGACGGCCACCGCATCGGCGTCCGCCTGCCGGCGAGCCAGAAAACGGGCCATCAACTCATCCAAACCGGGTGGAAACTGCTCGTTGGACACAAGTCACCTCACTGCCGAGTCATCCTAACTATGTCTTTCATACCGAAACGGCAGTGCCAGCGGTACTTGCGCCAAAAAACGGTGTTGCACACGAGAGTCTGGAACGCAAATCAAATCAGAATATAGACTTATGCGATCGGGTTTCTTTAGCGGGTCTTACCACAAAGTTGTTCGCATTTCGTTGCGTGTTTGAGGCAAGTAATTCTTGCTTTGTCACACAACCTCCATTTTGGGTTTGTTCCGATCCACGCCGAAACTGGCTCGGCGTAGAGATTTGCCATAACTTGTATTCGGAACAAGAGTTATGCGGATCAGGAAACGTCTTTTGCGTTCTTTTGTGTCTTTTGGAGAGGGCACCCCCGCCCGTCAAAAGAAGACTTTGACCATAAACGCACCATGGTCCGCGGAGGGCAGCTCAATCATTCTTCCTCTGGATCCGGCTTCTTCTCTGGCTTCGGCTCCGGTTTCTTTTCTTCGGGCAGGCCTTCCTTGATGACAGCGCCCGGCTTCGGCGGCATGTAGCCTTGGAGTCGTGTGCCCGTCGTCTTGCCCTCGCCCGACATTACGCCGACGACGGCGGCGACTTGGCCGCGCAGGTCCGGCTCCTTGGTCTCGCTGGCCAACTTGGTCAGTGCTTCGATGGCAACCCTCGGCAGCACGGCCCCGAAGCGCTGAATGTGCAACGCCAGGTTGTTGGCGGCGGCGAATCGCAGCGGCACGGGTCGCTTGTCGTCCAGAGTGAGCGATGCCAAATCAATCTGAGCGTCGCGGCCTGACAGGCGGCCGACGATATCGACTGCGACTTTGCCCAACTCATCCGACTTCAGCGATTGACGGATCGCGCGGTCGGCCGGCTTGAGGTCGATACCAGGTTGGCTCAGCGCAATGTGCCGGAACAACTCGACAGCCGTTGTCGCAAATTGCTTGCGCTCTTCGGCGGTCAACGGCGGGCCATCCGCGCCGGCGTCTTGCACAAATGACGCCTTCAATACTTCCGGCGTGATTGGCGAACGAATCATCGATACCCGCGGCTGACCATCGACCAAGAACTTCATGCGATTGGCCGCATCAAAGGCGACGTGTTCCTCGTCGTTGCGAATCGCGACGGTTTGTGGCGTCGTTCGTTTGAGATGCGTTTCCATCGCCACGGATGGGTAGGTCGCCGGCAGCGGCGGCATGTACAGCACCCGCACCGGCAGAGCTTTCGCGAATGTGTCGGCACGCAGGCTGGCGAGCAAGTCGGGCAGCGGCGGACTTGGCAGCTCCGAATCAATCACGACGGCGTCAATATCACTGGCTCGTTCCAGCCGCCGCATCAGTTCATGGCCCGTGCGGACAGTGATCGCTTCAAAGCCGGCGTCCTTGAACATGGTCACAAGTTCGCGGCTCGTCACCTCGTTGAAATGGCCAAGGAGGATTCGCGGCATGGTGGCGACAGCGACCTCCGACTCGGCGGCGAGTGCCCGGCGGAGAATCTCCACGATCTTGATTTGATTCTGTTGGGCATACGGTCCGGGGATGCGAACCAGCGCGGCTGCCGCCGCCAGTTGCACGCGGCGGTCCGGGTAACTTAATGCCTGGACCAGTACGGCAGGCTTGTTGCGCCCGGCTTGAGCAGCTTTAGCATCGGCCCGTTCGCCAAGCGTTTGCGTGATCGCTAAAGCTACCGGCGTGCGATGATCAACAATGGCCTGATCGAGAGCGGCGACCAGGGCGGTGGTGCCAGCGGTGGCGAGGAGGCTGTGGGCAGCCGGCTCGACCTTATCGAGTTTGTTGGCAACGCCGACACGGCCAAACGCCTTATCAGCCGCGATGCTAATGAAGGCGACCTGCGCCGGTACGTATTCCGGATCGAGTTCGAGCGCCCAGCGAGCATAACGCAGACCAAAATACTCTTCGGCCTGGGTGAGCGAGGAAGTCGTCATCGCGAGATCATCATTTTCCCAACGCCAGACGGCGACGGCGTCGGGCTTGATGAAACGCTCCTGATGGCGATGGAACTTCAACGCCGCTTCGGTGAGTTCCTGTTTCGCCGGTGGGATTTCGGTACGTGAGATGGGTTTCAGCCGGGTGATGAGTGTCGTGGCCAAGCGGCGAACGTCGTCGGGTTGTTTCGGCGAGGCGGCGATGTATGCCAGCGACGGCAGTGGATTCGACTCCGGGCGGGCGGGCAAGTACGTGAAGTCGCCGCGCATGCCAAGCGAGTCGAGGATTTGATAACGCAGCCGGCCATCGTTGAGATCCAATGACGCCAGCAGCGGCGCGACAGTGTCTTCGGGCAACAACGGCAACGTATTGAGGATCGCGGCACGATGGCCGGCATCGGTGTCGCCGCGCAGTGCGATGACCAGTGCCGGGATCGCCCGCGCGCCGGTGCGCTGCAGTTCGCGCGTGCCAAACGCCCGCTCTTCATCCGAACCGCGCAGACTCACGATCAGGCGATTGATGCGCTGCTGATTGCCAAGCACCTTTTCCAGCGCGACGTTAACTCTGGTGATCGCCTCTTCGACGTTTTTCTTCGCTTCGGCATTGAGTTTGGCATCGGCCGACCATGTGATGTTGCGAAGACGCAAGAAGCCGGCGAGGCCGTCCTTCTGTTCCAGTTCAACAAGGTCTTGCTCCGACGGATTCGACTTGAGGAAGCCAGCGAGGTAAAAAGCTGCCGAGTCGTACTTGCCG
>JANNLP010000503.1:0-1617 GCA_031396905.1 Gemmataceae bacterium | reverse complement strand
GCCGATAGATTGGCATCGGTCCAGAACACGACGCCGTTGCCGTTGCCGCTGACTCGGGCACCGAGTGTGGTGTAAGCGCCGGGGTAGTCGTAGATTTCAAGCTTGTTATTACCGTAGAGTTGCGCCATTAGGTGCATGCCGGGCGCGCTGCCGCCGAACGTGAGATCGGTCGCTTTCGTGTGCCATGCCACCGTCAACCCGTCACCGCTGATTGAGAACGCGCCGGTCGGGCTGGAAATGTCCACGCCTTTGTTCGCGGTCATCGGGCCATTCGCTGATGCACTCACACACGTCAACTGCCCGGTCGCCGTGTCATACCGGAATAGGTCCGGGCCGTTGTTCGAATCGTTGAAGCCCTGGATCAGGTTTGGAGCGTCGCTCAAGAAGAATACGTAATGCCCGTCGGCCGACACCTGCGGCGAGTAGGATTTGCCGTTACCGGTGACATAGAAGTTGATCGCCGGGGAAAACGCGCTCAGCACTGTGGTTGTGCCCAGCAACATGTCCCGGACATACACATCCGAGAACGGGTTGACGTCTTGGACGCCTTGAACGAGTTGCGTTGCGTCGGTGGTGAAGGCCACATAGCGAGCCGCCGCGTCCATCGACGCGCCGTACGACTGCCCGTTGCCGGTCGAGGTCCCTGTGAAATTGGTATCCACCGTAACATTATTGACATAAACGTGCGTGCCGGGAACGACGTTGGTTACGAACGAATCGAGGTCGTTGGCCGCGCTGACCATCAGGGCCGCGGCCCCGTTGGAGCTAACCCCGGACAAGGTGGAAGCGCCGAGCGTCGAGGTATTGCCGCCGGGTGAGACACTTTCCACCGCAATAGAGCCGCGATCTGATTCTGCAATTATCTCGCATGGAATGTTGTTGATCGAATACCGCGTCGCACCGAGTCGGAGGCTGCAATCGAAGGAGTACTGGGTGTCAATCCAGCTTCTATCGTTATTAGCAGGAGCATACCAAGTCGTCCCCGACGCCGTGCCGCCGGCCGGGATCGACACGGCAGAGAAAGAAATCTCCGGGGCGTATGGGTATTCGCCGGCCAGCAAATCGGGGAGCGGCACGCCGCGTGGTCGTGGATTCACTGTCTGCGTCATGCCAATGCCGAAGGCACGTAAAATGACATCGAAACAGTTTTCACCGGACGCACATCCTGGTTTGCCTGGTAGAAGGGCCGTCAGCACGGCGGACTTGTAATGCTCGCCCGTGCAACAGGCATAATTGAGTTCCACGTTCTCGATCGGCTGTCCCGAATCATTTTTGATCGAAGCTGTGATGATGTCGGCACGACCGTCGCCGTTGACATCGCCGGTGGCCACCGTGACAGCCACGCCCTTGGCCTTTAAGTCCGCGATGGCCGCGGGACCGTCGAATTCCCGCCCGATCTCAACAGTTTCCACATTGCTATGCAGCACTGGCGCGCGGCCCGACACCAACACGGCGCCGGCCGGTTGAGTGAAACTGTAGCCATTGTGATTGACAAACAATTCATCGTTGCCGCCCGCGCCATCAACCGTGACCTTGTTGCGGCCGGGGCTGATATCAAACGTATCATCGCCGCCAGTGCCTTGGATCTTGTAGTCAACCTTGATCGTGTCGAAATTG
>JANNLP010000387.1:0-2723 GCA_031396905.1 Gemmataceae bacterium | reverse complement strand
ATGTCCGCTCTCAGGGGTAACCCGGAAGACATTTGCTCACACTGAGTTCTTCTCAGTTTGACCCAACGCGGACATCCGCGACCCAAGATGAAAAGTCCCCGCTACCCACAGCGGGTGCTATGGCAGTTCGCCACACCCTTCCAGCATGTCGAAACGTTTGGCCAGCTGTAGTCCGGCCATGATACTATCACCCAATAATCTAAGTGGGCTGACCCTTGACTTGCATCAGTGCAGATCGCTCAATAGGACCGTTTGGGCGTTCCGAATGGAGGAGGCGAAAATGAAGCTATCGATTTCGTTGTCCGCGCTGTTAGTGGCCGGATTCGTGGTCGCAAGCAGTGAACCGGCCAGTGCCGTGGTCTACTGCCAATACATCAGCTATCCGGCCGGCTGCATCGTAAGACCCGGCGTCCGGCTGGTGGCTCGGCCGGTCGCGCGCGTGGTAACCCCCGGTGTAGGTGCCCCCGGAGTTGGCGTGCGGGCTGGAACGCCGATGAATCGCGGCGGTCCGGTCAATCGGGTTGGCAGGCGCTGATGCTTCACCGGCTGGATCGCTGTATCCGGGACGCTTGCCCCGCGCTCGGCGGTGCCACCGCGTATCCAGCAGCAATTTTCGTTCCGGATGGATTGAGCCGAGACTCGCTGCGGCTGGGAAGGTCCGGAACGCGACCGCGTTCCATGAATCCTGCAGTGCCGGTAAATGGATCGGGCATTTGTTTCGGCGAAGAGGATCGCGATGCTTGCCCTCCTTGTGCTTTTAAGCAGCGGCGTTGGGCCGGCATTTCCACCCGCAAGTTTTTTCTATTGATATCGGACTCTGTGAGTCGTTCAATCGACCGCCAAGGCAACCCTGAGGCAAGGAATGGGGCACACGTTTGCTGAGTCACGGCCCGGTCGCCGGCTCACGCACGCCGCTTTTGGCGTTGCTGTCCTGGCGCTCAGTGCGATTTCCAGCCAAGCACACGCCGATCAAGCCGGCGTATCGTACTGGCTTCCTGGCCGCTTCGGCAGCTTCGCGGCAACCCCTACCGTGCCAGGCTGGTCCATGGCTGCGGTGTATTATCACACGACCGTAGCGGCTACGGGCGCCGCTGCCGCGGCAAGAGAAGTTCAAATCGGCAGGATTCCGGCGGCGGTCAACGTCAACCCGAACGTCAACCTGAATGCGCAGGCCGATCTCGTCCTTCTGAATCCCACCTACACGTTCGCAACGCCTGTACTAGGCGGACAGTTGGCCATTGGCGTAACCGGACTGTTCGGGCGGTCGAGCGCCAGCGTCGACGGGACGCTGACGGTGGCGCTCGGACCCCTGTTCGCGACCAGGACCGGCTTTCTCGGTGATTCCATTACGTCCGTGGGCGACTTGTACCCGCAGGCAACGTTGAAGTGGAACGCCGGCGCGCACAACTTCATGACCTATGTGACGGGCGACATTCCCGTCGGGGCGTACGATTCCACCCGGCTAGCCAATCTCGGTATCGGTCACGCCGCCATCGACGGCGGCGGCGGCTACACCTATTTCAATCCAGCCACCGGGCACGAATTTTCCGCCGTCGCCGGACTTACATACAACTTCAAGAACCGGCATACGAATTATCAGAACGGCATCGATTTCCACGTCGACTGGGCTGCTTCCAGGTTTCTGTCGAAGCAGGTGTTTGTCGGTCTTGTGGGGTATGGATATCAACAGATCACGGATGACTTTGGCGCACACCCAATTCTGGGCGGATTCCGATCGCGTGTTCTGGGATTGGGACCGCAGATCGGATACCTGTTTCCGGTCGGTGACATGCAAGGTTATCTGAATCTGAAGGGTTACGGCGAATTTGAAGCCGCCAATCGGCCCCCGGGATGGAATCTCTGGTTGACGTTCGCGGTATCACCGATGGCGCCCACCAGTACCGTAACGCCAACGCGTCGGATCGCGACAAAATAGCCCGCTCTATCGAAACATGATTCCTGGAAAGGTCTGGCAATTAGAGTTCGCATAGTGGGGTTCCAAGCGGTTTCAAGAAAGTCTAACATCCTCGATAGGTTCAAGTTGATTAAAGCCACTACTCGAAGGGCGCCAATGATGATCCGCCGGTCTTTCATTTCCCCAGCCGCACTTGTCGGCGTTTGTGCCGCATGCATGTTTGCCACCACCACCGTCGCCGCGGAGGATGTGACGACGGACATAGGCACGTTCAACAAGGAGACCGCCGATAGGGTGTTTCCAGCGAAGCCGCCTTATTCGCCATATGCAGGACGCAACTTTCCGTCGCGGCCTTACTTCGGCGACACACACACACATACCTCTTTCTCCATGGACGCGGGTGCGTTCGGCGCCCGCCTTGGTCCAAAAGATGCGTATCGCTTTGCCAAGGGCGAGGAAGTTATCGCTTCCAGCGGACAACGCGCCAAACTTTCACGCCCGCTCGATTTCATGGTGGTAGCGGACCATTCGGACGGCATGGGCTTTTTCCCGCAACTGATCGGCGGCGATCCTGGCTTGCTGGCAACGCCGCAGGGCCGGAAGTGGTACGACGAGATCAATTCCGGAAAGGGCGCGCAGGCAGCCGTTGATATCATCACCAGCTTCGGCAAGGGGCAAATGCCCAAGGGCTTCCCCACGCCGGGGACGCCGTCCTATCGCAGCGCCTGGCGCGAAACGATCAAGGCGGCGGAAGACGCCAATGAACCTGGCCGGTTCACCGCTTTTATCGGTTATGAGTGGACCTCGA
>JANNLP010000372.1:0-2557 GCA_031396905.1 Gemmataceae bacterium | reverse complement strand
CTGAAGTCAGCCGTTTTATAGCGGGCTGGCAGGCGCTCGCCGCGGTAGTCGACAGTTCCAGATGTCTTCGGCCACAGGCCGAGCAAGGTTCTGCCGAATGTCGACTTGCCGGAGCCGCTCTCGCCGACGAGCCCGATCACTTCGCGCTCGGCGATATCGAGGCTCACCTGATCGACCGCGCGCACAACGATGAGCGCATCAGCCGCTTTCATTGCAAAGTGCAATACGACGGCGACGACGTTATCATCACCGACCTCGAAAGCACCAACGGCACCCGCATCAACGGCGACCCGGTGCAGATTCGCCGGCTTCTACCCGGCGACCGCGTCGGCGTCGGGCGCTCGGTTCTCGTCTTCGGCAACTCCGACGAAATCAAAGCCCGTGTCGCTCGGTTGCGCACAAGTAATCGCCCAGCACTCGTGCAGGACTCCATCACGGTGCCGGAGTCGGCCGCGCTCACCGACCCGGCCGCTGTGTTGCTCGACCCGCACGAAGCGCCACTGGCCGACAAGTTCTGGGCCAACGTGCAGCATCCGCCGGTCGTGCCGAAACGATTGAGCGCTGCCCAAGCCGCCCGCCTCACCGAGGTGCTCGACTTCATGCACCGCGGGCTGGCCGCCGCCGCCGAGGGCATCCGCATCGGCACGCCCGGCGAACAAGTCACTTTGCAACTCGCCGATTGGCTGAAGATCCAGGCCGTGCAAACGCTGCTAGCCTTCTACTCGCGCAGCATCGGCGAACCGAACAACGAAGAGAGTGAGTGAGTTTGTGTGTATCGTGCCATTCCTCGCCGATATTTCAACGACGGCGTAGGTTGTCGGGATGTTCCGGTCGCTGCGCATCTTTTTTGATCGACGCTTTTTTGCCGCAGCAATCTATGTAGCGCTGGCAGTCATATTGTCCATTCTGCTCGAACCACGACCACGCTTTCATTTGTCGGATGAAGAGCGGCAATCATCGATCAGTTTCACGCCGGATGGCCGCTGGTTCATCACGGCGGTCCACCAAACGACGATCAAGAACGATGTATCCATTACCACCTCCTCAGTCCGCTTGCGCGATCTTGCCACTGGCGACACAATCCGCGAGTTGGGAAGTATCGGCGGTCCAACACCAAAGTTATCCGTCAGTCCCGATTCGACACTTGTCGCGGCAAGCAACGATGAGGAGATCATCGTCTGGCAAACGGCGGACAGCAGGGTGTGCTGCCAACAAAAAACCCCCGGACCAGTCCAGGTGATTCGGTTCAAACCCTCGTTGCGAGCGATTTGTCGAGCGCTTGACCCGAAATCTGAACAGCTTGACATCATTGATCCAATGGATGGCAGCGTCGTCGCTACGATTGGGCCAGTAGACGACAGAACTGACAGAACGCGATCTCCATTTATCAGTTGCGATCAAACCAAGTTGGTTACGTTTGGCTATGCCCGACGACAGGGAGCAATCCGCATTTGGAATTTGGAGGATGGCAAGCTGGTTTGCGAACGAACGGTCCCTGGTGCTGCATCGATTGCATTGTTATGCTTCGGCCCAAAAGACGAATCATTTATTTGGGGTAGATTTGGTAAAGGCACAGCCGGAGAGCCCACCGTTACCCAGTTGTACCAGAGTATGTTCAAGGATCCAAATGCCGACCGGACCACGACGATCGCTTCAAAGCCGACTCGGACCAACCCACGTTGGCCTTGGTGGTTTGATCGAACGCATGTCCAATGTGCAATTACGCCGGACGAAAAGCTGTTTGTCATCGGCAGTTCCGATCAAAGCGCGATAATTGATTTCGACGTGTTTCAGCTAAAAGAACTTGTGCACAATTCCTTGCTTTCGCCGAGTGGCGACTACCTCTGCTGCAACGTTGATAGCGGTGTTCCGGGATTACAGATCGTGATTCAAGCATTGCCGTCCCAGCAGGTCGTGTTTTCACGTCTCTCGAACGACGGTGAAGGCGTTTACAACGAGATATCCGGGTGGTCGTCGGATGGTCGATATTTAGTACTAAGACAGACTAACCATGGTGGAACGTTTCGGCGGCTCAAGACGCTCTTGCAAAGGATCAAGATAACATTAGATTTCGACAACAGCACCACCCACGAAATTCAACTCGTCAACCCGCGGTCCGGCAAAGTGGATTCATCGATCAAGTGCGAAGATCCCAAGTCGCTGCACTTCGCTCCGGATGGTCAGGCGTGTATCCTCGATGGCTACGTCTACGACGTCCCCTTCCGCAAGCCGTGGTGGGCGATTCTGGGATTGCCGGCGGTCTTGGCGCTGGTGGTGTGGCGGCCGTATGGAAAGAAGCAAACGGTAACCACGAAAGACACGAAAACAAAACTCAACCGTGTTGAATTCATTTCGTGTCTTTCGTGTTTTTCGTGGTAGATATTGCGTCGCTCACACGCGCCAGATGCTGGCGCCCCAGCTTAAACCGCCGCCGACGGCGGCAAATAATATGTTGGTCCCGGGGCGGACGCGACCAAGTCGGCGCTGGGCGTCGAATAATACGCTGAGACTGCCGCCGCTGGTGTTTCCGGTCGTTTCAATAACTGTGGGGCATTTC
>JANNLP010000367.1:0-16309 GCA_031396905.1 Gemmataceae bacterium | reverse complement strand
ATTGCCGAGGCGGCGGATGCGCTGGCCCATGCGCATCAGTTCGGCGTCGTGCATCGCGATGTCAAGCCGTCTAACTTGTTGCTGGCCCGCGATGGCTCGTTGTTTGTCAGCGACTTTGGATTGGCGAAGGCCGAAGGGGCGGCGGACCTGACGCGGACGGGTTTGGTGGTCGGCACGCCGCGCTATGTGGCCCCGGAACGCTTCAATGGTATCGAAGGTCCGGGAAGCGATGTGTTCGCGCTGGGTGCCACGCTGTACGAATTGTTGACGCTGCGGCCGGCGTTTGATGCCCCGACCCGCGAGCGACTGATCGAACAAATGCGCAATGTTGAACCGGTGTCACCGCGGTCCATTGCAGCGGATGTGCCGCGCGATTTGGAGACGCTGGCACTGTCAGCGCTCGCGAAAGAACCGCAGCGGCGACCCAGCGCGGCGGCGTTGGCCGAAGACTTGCACCGCTGGTTGAGCGGCCGGCCGATCCGCGCCCGCCGCATTGGGCCATTGGAACGCCTGGCCATTTGGGCACGGCGCAATCCGCTGGTGGCGACGCTCACGGCCGGACTGTTTTTGGCGCTGACAACCGGATTGGGCGTGGCGCTAGGGTTGTGGCGGACATCGGAGGGCCATCGCGTGCAAGCGGTTGAGAATGCCGAGATAGCTGATCGCCGGCGCGAACAGTCTGAGGAGACGTTGAACAAAGCCCTCGACGCGATGGACGAGTACTTTCGCAAGGTCTGCGAGGACAAACTGCTGGAAGCCCCAGGGATGCTCGGGCTGCGCCGCGAGCTGCTGGCGTCGGCGGTGCCTTATTACGAAGCGTTTCTGGCAACTCATGACGCCAACCCGCGGTTGAAAGTCGAATCGTTGCGGGCGAAGGCCAGCCTGGCTCGGGTCAAAGTGAGCATGGGAACGAAACAAGACGCGGCCGCAGCGCTGGACGGCGCTTTAGCGGCGTGTCGCGGTTTGTTGGACGAAATGCCCGATAATCCGAAGGTGCGCCGCGAGTTGGCACGAACTTTGGAAGCGATGGCGCGGGTGAAAACGAGCCAGAGCCAAACGGGCGCTGCCGATAATCTCTATCGCGAGGCTGCTGCCGCATATGCCTGGTTCGGTGACCCGGCGTCGCAACTGAACTCGATCCGCGCATTACTGGCGACTGCCGATGCCGCTTACAACCTCAATCGAATGGCGCAAGTGCAAGCCGACATGAAGGAGATACGCCGACGACTTGACGAACTAGCGCATTCCATCTCCGACGTTCCAGCCTTCCAACAGGTGAACGCCCGCGCCCATATCTATCAGGCCAGCTATCTGCAAAAGGACAACCCGGCGGACGCGCATCGATCCGCCGAGCAAGCCTGTGCAATCATGGAGGAGTTGACGGCAAAGTTCCCGAATCAACCCTTCTATCGCTTTGAAATTGCGGCGGCACTAGCGGAGCGGGGTATTGCGGAACGGCAGTTAAAGCGCCCGGCCGAAGCAAAGCTCTCATTGACGGCAGGGCGGACTATCTTGCAGCGGTTGCACGCCGAGAATCCATTGGAAAACGACTACGCGACCCGACTGGTTGCAAACTACCGCGCGGCATCGAACGTGGAACAAGACTTGGGCCAATTCAACGCTGCCCTGACGTTGCTGTTGGCCGCGCGGCAATTGCTGGAGCCGCTCCTCGCGGCCGACGCCGCCGACACCCGACTTTTGCGCATCATGGCCGAGGTCACTTCACATATGGGATTCCTCTTCGACAAGCTCAACCGCGATGAGGAATCGTACGAAGCGCACGGAGCGGCTGGCGATGCCTTTGCCAAATTGCATGAGCGCGAACCGGAATTCATCGGATTGCTGACCAACCTGGGCGTTTGTCGCCGGAATCAGGCGCTGACTTGCATGCGCACCAACCGGGCGGAAGAAGGCGCGCAACTGGCGCGCGAAGCGGTTGCCTGCTATCTCAAGGCGTTGGCCACCAGTCCCAATACGCCGATCGCCAAGACGGCGGAGACCAGATTGTACCCGGCCTATCGCACGCTCATCGACTGCCACCAGCAGATGGGCCGTTGGGACTTGATCGAGGCGGACTTCGTTGAGGTGTTAACGGTGCGGCCAACGACGGTTGCCATGCGGGTCAATGTGGCCAAGATCTACGCCGAGTTCGCCGAGAAGGCGTTGGGGCAAGTCGGCCCGCCCAGCCCGGAGCAGTCGGAGCGGTTTGAGCGCTTTGCGGGCCTGGCGGTGCAAACGCTGCGTGCCGCGGCCCAGGAAGACGTCGAGGCGGCGCGAAAGGCGTTTAAGATCGAAGTGTTTCGACCCATCCTGCACGTCGAGGCCTTCCAACAGGCGGTCGCCGAGTTCCAATTGCGTTCAAAAGCCGCTAACAAGTGAATTGTTGAGAGAATCTCGGTTTTGTCAGTCCACAATTGCAGCCCCATTGCGGTATTAGTCCCTAGCCCCGAATTTGGCACATTTCCGCCAAGCCGGGCACTCGCATGGGGAAACCACAATGTTTCGCAAGTTGCTACCACGACGCCGTTTGACTCAAAACATCCGCCGGCACGGAATGCGGCTGACCCACCTGGAAGATCGCTACGTGCCCGCGGGGTTCGTGGTCAACTCGATTCTCGACAACGGCGTCGGCAATACGCTGCGAGTGCAGATCGTCGCGGCGAATGCGGCACCGGGGGCCGACACCATCACGTTCGACGCCGGAGTCTTCGGTTCGGCAGAGACCATCAAATTGGCGAGCGGCGAAATTGCGATCAGCGGCGATTTGATCATCGATGGGCCGGTCGCGGCGTTGACGATTAGCGGCGAAAACGCCAGCCGGATCTTCAATATCAACGGCGCGGGCGCGCTTGCGGTCTCGATTCAGGATGTCACGCTGACCAAGGGCGCGACGACCGGTGCGGCCGACGGCGGCGCCATCTTCAATCAAGATGAAAATCTGACGCTGACCAATTGCACGGTGAGCAGCAGCAACTCGGCGTCGGACGGCGGGGCCATACGGTTGGAGGCGGCCGGGGCCAAGCTGACCATGGACAGTTGCGTCGTTTCGGCCAACACGGCGACCGGCGGCGGCGGCGCGATCTCGGCCGCCAACAACCAAACTGTCACCCTCTTCAACACGGCCTTCAGCAGCAACAAGTCCGCCGGCGGCGGCGCGCTCAACATGTTCGCGGGCGGCTCTCTGACGATTCAAGGGTGTACTCTGTCATCGAACTCGTCGACCGGAGTTGGTGGCGCAATCACAGTGAATGGTTTGTTTACCACAGCCACCTTCAGCAATTGCACGTTTCACGCCAACCAAGCGAACACCACTGGTGGGGCCATCGTTTTCGGCGCCACGTTTACCACGACATTGACGGTGCAGAATTGCACGCTGTCCGCCAACGCGGCGGTCGCCGGCAACGGTGGCGCAATCGCCCGCACAGCCGGCTCGGGTACGCTTGACCTCATCAGCACGATTGTCTTCAGTAACTCAGCCGGTACGACGGCTGACGATTTGTTCACCACCGGCACGGCGAATGCGACACTCTGCATGATCACCAATACGACCGGCGTCACGTCCTTTTCCGGCGACACCTTCACGAACACCAACATCGGCGTCGACCCGTTGCTCGGCACACTGGCCAGCAACGGCGGGCCGACGCAAACGCGCGCGCTGCTGGCCAGCAGCGTGGCCATCGACGCCGGCAGCAACCCGGGGGGTTTGACCACCGACCAGCGCGGCACCGGTTACTTCCGCATCCGGGGCACGGCGACCGACATCGGCGCGGTCGAAACTCCCGACGATTTCGTCGTCACCAACATCAACGGCACGGGCGCTGGTTCGCTGCGCCAAGCGATCGCAGATGCTAACACCGCGAAGGGGGCCGACACGATCACGTTTGATCCGACCGTATTTGCCGGGGCCACGACCATTCCGCTGGCATCTCAACTAAGCGTCACGGACAGTTTGACCATAGCCGGTCCGACCGCCGGCGTGACTGTTAGCGGCAATAGCGGCAGTCGCATTTTTTCGGTCGACGACGGTACGTTTTCGGCGATCGTTGCGAGCCTCTCCAACATGACACTTACGGCAGGAAAGGCCGCCCAGGGCGCCGCAGCCATGATTGGCATTGCGGATGAATTGACGCTGACGAATTGCGTCGTCACCGGCAATCAAACTACTGGTGGCAGTGGCGGCGCGTTCGCTTCGTACGCCTCATACTCCAAGTTAACTTTGATCGGGTGTACGATTTCCGGCAACACGACCGCCGGCCATGGGGGCGCCATCTTTCTGGCCAACAATACGACGCTGTCAATTCGCGATTGCACAATCTCCGGCAACTCGGCCGGCGGTCAGGGCGGGGGCATCTACATCGCCGGGCCTACGACCGTCATCAATAGCACGATCAGCGGCAACTCGGCCGGCACTGGCGGCGGCGGCATCTTCCAGTTCTTTGCGTTTTCACCGATGACGATTCGTAATAGCACCGTTGTCGGCAACACCACTACGTCGGGGCTCGGCGGTGGCATTTCCCGCCCCGTTTCGAACTCGACGCCGATCACCATCGACAGTTCAATAGTGTTCGGCAACAGCGCGCCGACTGGCCAGGACCTGAGCGGCAAGGTCGCCAATGTGGCGACAAGTCTAATCGGCAACGCCTCAGGCGTCACTACGTTCACCGGTGACGCTTTCACCAACAGTAACATTGGCGTGAATCCCCAACTCGGCGCATTGGCCAACAACGGCGGGCCAACGCTGACGCATTTGCCAGCCATCACCAGCCCGGCCGTTGATGCCGGCAGCAACCCGGCGGTACTGACCACCGATCAACGCGGTAGCGGCTTCAACCGAACGTTCGGCAGTGGTATCGACGTTGGGGCCATTGAGAGCCGGGCGCTGATCGTGCGCAATACCAACGACTCTGGCATCGGTTCCCTGCGCCAGAACATTCTTGACGCGAACGGGCTGGCCGGGGCCGACACGGTCACGTTCGATGCCAACGTATTTGCGACGGCACAAACGATCACGCTGACGGGCGGGCATGTAGCAATCAACGAGAGCCTTACAATTACAGCGCCGCCGGTCGGTGTCACGATCAGCGGCAATAAGACGGGCCGCATCTTCGACACAAGCGCCGCGCCTACATTGGCGCCGATTACGCTGACCGATCTAACGCTCACCAACGGCTTGGCATTCCACGGCGGCGCCATCCTCGTCGACGACGAATCGCTGACTTTCGATCACGGCGTCATCACCGGCAGCGACGGACTCGGCGGCTTTGGAGGCGGTATTGGCGTGCTGGCCGGTGGCACGATCGTGATCTCACGCTCGACGATTTCCAACAACGGGACCTTTGGCGGCGCCCTCGGCGGCGGCATCGGGTTCTTCAAGGGCGGCAGTTTCCAGATTCTCGATAGCACGTTGGTGGGCAACACCGGTGGCGGCGGCGGCGTGTATTTCTTGGGAACCGCAACGAGTGGCGGACTGTTGGCGCGCAACAGCACGTTTTCCGACAATCACTCGGGCGGCCAAGGCGGCGGCATTGCTCTGCAGGCATTCGTGGGCACACTGACGGTGCAGAATTGCACGCTGACCAAAAACACCGCCAACTCCGATGGCGGCGGCATCGGCCGGTTCGACGGCTCTCCCTCCGGTCTCGTGGTCATTGAAAGCACAATCGTGCACGGCAACAAAGCAACCAACACCAACAACGAAGACCTTTATTCCTCGGGCACCATAACCGTCAACAGTAGTCTCATCGGCACCAAGACCGGCGTCACGTTTTTTGTGGGCGACACCTTCACCAATGCCAACATCGGCGCTAGTCCCCTGCTCGGCCCGCTGCAAAACAACGGCGGGCCGACGCTGACGCACATGCCGGACATCAATAGCAAGGCCATCAACAACGGCTCGAATCCCGCCGGCTTGACCACCGATCAACGCGGTGCAGGCTTTTTCCGGGTATCTGCGGGGGCGGTCGACATCGGCGCTGTGGAACTCAACCAGTTCATCGTCACCAACACCAACGACAGCGGGGCCGGTTCGCTGCGGCAAGCAATCGTCGTGGCTAACGCATTGGCTGGTGTTGACACAATCACGTTTGATCCGACCGTGTTTGCTACCTCGAAGACGATCACGCTGACCTCGGGCGAGTTGGTCATCACTGATTCCGTCACCGTGACTGGCCCTACCGCCATGCCGACGATCAGCGGCAACGGATCCAGCCGCGTCTTTAATCTCGCGACGGTAACGGGACTGACGGCAGCGTTCTCCAATCTTGCAATTGCCAAGGGCTTTTTCGCTGGTGGCACCGGTGGGGCCGGAATGGCGATCGCGGCTTCGACGGTAACGCTGACAAATTGCTCGTTTGTGGACAACGTAGTCACATCGGCCGGCAGCGGTGGCGCGATTCGAATGGTTGATTCGTCGGCCGGCAGCCTGACGATCATTGGCTGCGCCTTTGCCAACAACTCGGCGCAAACAAACGGTGGCGCCCTTGTGGTAATTCTGGCCCCTGGGACGTTACTTGTCCAAGATTCGTCCTTCACTTCGAATTCGGTTGTCGGCGATGGCGGCGCCATCCACGTTGTCAACCCCGGGACGGCGACAATTCGCAATACGACGATCTCAAGCAATACAGCCGGCAGCGACGGAGGCGGGATCTACGTCAGCTTCAACGCTACGCTCAATATTCAAAACAGTACCATCACGAACAACGTCGCAACTTCAGGTAAGGGCGGCGGCATTGGCCGAAACACGACCGATGTCACGACCATCGAAAGCTCGATTGTCTACGGCAACACCAATGCGACGGCTCCTGACCTTTCCCTTCCCGGCTCCGTGACCGTCAACACTAGCCTGATCGGCTCCACAGTCGGCGTGACTGGCACCTTCACGGGCGACACATTCACCAATGCCAACATCGGGGTCAACCCGCTACTCGGGCCGCTTGCCAACAACGGCGGGCTGACGCAAACCCATGCCCTGCTCGCCGGTAGCCCTGCTTTTGGCAATGGCTCCAACCCGGCGGGCCTGACGACTGACCAACGCGGCGCCGGCTTTGCCCGACCACTCTTGGGCGGCGTTGACATCGGCGCTTTCGAATCGAAGCTTGGGCCCACGGTGGCCAGCGTCGTCGTCAACGGCGGGGCGGCCCAGCGCTCACGGGTCACTAGTGTGACCGTTGCCTTTGACAGCGTGGTGACTTTCAGCGGCAGCCCGGTCTCGGCATTCAGTCTGAAACGACAATCGGACAACGCCCTGCCGCTCTTGAGCGCGGCCGTCACCAACGGCGCGGTCACCAGCGTGACGTTGACATTCTTAGCCGGCCCGGCCGTGGAGTCCGCCTCGCTTGCCGATGGCCGATACACGCTGTCGGTCGATGGGTCACAAGTCAGCGTCGCGGGCGTCTTCGGCGAAAACTTTGTCATGGTCGGCGACCCAACCCAGGGGCCGAAGCTCTTCCGTTTCTTCGGCGACATCACCGGCGACGGCGCGGTGGCCGCCAATGACTTCATTCAGTTCCGTCTCGCCCTCGGCGGCAGCAATCCCGACTTCGACTTCGACAACGATGGCGCTGTCGCTGCGAGCGACTTCATCCAGTTCCGCCTGCGGTTTGGGGGGTCGATCTAAGCTGCAGACGAAGGGTCCGTTACAGCAGCTCGCATCCTCACGCCAAGCCGTGAGGATGCCACTCTTGACCATTTCCAATTCAGATGTCAATGAACACTCACGCTGGCGACAATCCACCAGCCCCGGCGCCCGACCGACAACAACTAACCGTTAACAACTCCCTCGCCCCCAAGTCCGCCCGCGCGCACTCCCACTCGCTGGAAAGGGGACGCCGCGGGCACTTGGGGTAATGGTCACGCTCGCCGCGACCGCGGCGGCCAACCGTGTTACCACACTCGAGGTGGGCGCGTGTGGAGTATGTTTTCTTGAGCTGAACTCAGTTGAGTCAGCTCACTCGTCGCTCACAGCCACGATCTTGGTGCGGAAGTTCTGTAGTTCGGACACGAGCAGTAAAGCGAAGGGAAGCGTTTGCGCGACACGGAGTCGTCGGCCTCGAAAGAGCAACTGCAGGCACGTCACCAGTTCCATCTTGGGAATGAGTCGCGTGCCATCGGTCGCGTAGGTCAAAGCGTGCCCAGCGGAAATGGCCACGCGGATGATCTTGTCATGAACAACTCGTTCGAGCATGTCGCCGCGAGCGTGACCAACGCCGGTCTGGTCAACGACAAAGGTAACCGGGACGTTCTTGATTTGCGGGCGAACGTCTTTGGCCACGTCGGGGATGATGTCGGTGTATGGCGCGCCGAGGGGATAGCGGTGGAGATGGCGGACGGAGTAGATGCGATCGTGCCCGGGGCATTCGTCGTCGGTGTATTCGACGATGGCCAGCGCGGTGAACTCGCCGGGTGGGCCGAAGTCGAGGGAGAGGAAGTGGTTGGGCGACATCGATGTCTCTGTTGCGTTGTTCCTAAAAACCGAGATACGAGCGGACTGTGTAGACCCAAACACTCAATCGATTGTGTTTTGTACACGCCTTTGTCCGAGCAATACCTTGAGCATCGACGCCAATGCAAACATCACCATCGTCAAAATCCCAAAAGCCAACCGAAGCCGTCCCAGAAGGATGCCAAGACCATGGCTCGCCAATTGCGCTCGTTATTTCCTCCTTGGACATGCCAAGTGCAATGCGGTTGACCATTTCCTCTGCCGTATTCTTCGGTGGGGGCAGCAAGAATAAGGTCAGAACAAACACCGCCAGTGTCGCACCACTGAGAATCATCACTCGACGCCAGCGATTAGACATTTGGTGATCCTACACTAACGCACTCTGACTGAGTTCATCCTACCTATTGAATACCCCCGCAGGCAGCTTATCCCAAAACAACGAACCCACGACGATCGGTAACCCACTTGAAACTGGCATCCGTTCCGCCCACCAGCACGCCAGCACGCCAGCACGCCAGCACCACGGCCAACACCAAGTCATCGTGTTCGCCTTCGCGCCAAGCTCTAAACACTTCATTGGCAGCCAGTGTGATCTTCACGCGGAAGTTCGCCAGCTCCTCAACAAGCGTGCTGACGGCCGGCATCGCCAGCATGGATCATTGCGAGAGTCGTATATCGGCCGGTTGAATGTGACAGTGATTGCCGCGGCCATCTCCGGCCACCCGGATCGGGATTCAGGGATTGGATTTGCGGCGGCTTGCGGCCGCCGCTACAACGCAGTGAAACCCTCACACGCGAAAGGCGCAGCCAACGATGATTGCCCACTGGCCACTGACGACTCACCACGACTTAGATCGACCCGCCGAACCGCAACCGGAACTGGATGAAGTCGCTGGCGGCGACGGCACCATCGCCATCGTAGTCGAAGGCAAACGTGCTGCCACCCAAGGCCAGGCGGAACTGGATGAAGTCGTTGGCCGCGACAGTGCGATCGCCGTTGAAGTCGCCGAAAAGGCGGTGGAATGGCGACAACACATCACCGGTGGCCAGGCCACCCGTGATTTGATTCGACGCCACCGTCAGGTTGTACAAGCCATCGGGCAACGAACCGCCGATGGCCGCAGCACCGGCAAACGTGAGTGTAGCAACCGATTCACCAGCAACTACATTCATGGCCACGTTCATCGTCACGCCGGCGGGCGTGTTGATCGAGAACGCCGCAGCCGGCGCTCCAATAAAAGTCACGATGGTGCTGAATGTGACATCAATCTGCGTCACCCGCGATCGCTGCACCGTACCGGAGTTGACGACGACGCTTTGAACCATGATGCTCGGCGCGGTCACGGTGATCATCCGCGTGTAGTCGTTGAAGCCGCCGTCCTTGTCAATGACACGCCCCCGAACCGTGTACGTGCCTTCGGCGACGAAGGAATGATTCTGCGACGCCTGCATCGTCGAACCGGCATAGGTGCCGTCGCCAGTGTCGAAGGTGCCGTCATTATCCCAATCGAAGGCGAAGTGCAGACCTGCCGCCAAGTCGGCCGTTGACGGATCGCTCGCATTATTTAAGGCGAATGTCACCATTGAGTTTGGTGTCGCCGTGGGCGGGCCAGTGATTGACGACGCCGTCGGCACAACGTTGGTTACGGTCACGGTTGTTGAAGCACTCGTCGACAGGCCGGTGTTCGTATTGGTGACCGTGAATGTGGCCGTGTAGACTCCATTATCTGCCGGAACGTATGGGAATGTCGCACCACTGGCTGTGGCGACCACCGCGCCTTGAGCGTTGGTCACAACCCATGCTGTTGCAAACGTCTCACCGACCACGGCCGGATCGCGGTAGGTGCCGGCCAACGTGACGACGCTACCTTCCGATCCACTGCCGGCTGGCCCGGCCGAAACTTGTCGTGGCCTCACATTATGCACTGTGATTGGAAACGGCGTACTCATGCCGACGCCCAGATCGTCATCGGTCACGGTCGCAATTGCGGTGTAATAACCGCTGAAGTTCGGTGTCCAGTTGAAGGTCAGGCCAGAACCCGTGGCGATAACGGCATTATCCACATCGCGGACTTCCCAGGCGATTGTCTGCGCGTCGCCCGTACTCGGATCGGTGAAGGTAACGGCGAAGGTCGCAACTAACTCCTCGTCAATGTCCGACGGCCCGGCGATGACGATGTTTTGCGGCGCGACATTGCCAACCGCGAAGGTGGCCGACTTCGTGGCGATGCCGCCGTCGTTGTCAGTCACGGTGATTGAGGCGTCATAAGCGCCGTTGTCAGCCGGCGTAAAGATTATCGTCGCGCTGGCGCCGCTCGCGACGACGACGCTGCCGGGGCCCGTAATCGTCCATGCGATGGTTTGTGTGTCCAACGTGCCGGGGTCATCGAACGTCCCGATAAGCGTGATCGACGAACCTTCCAGCGCACCGGTTGGCGCGGTGAAGCTCACGTTTTGCGGCACCACATTCGACACGGTGACGCTCGTGATCCGTTCGACCCACGTGGGGTCGTCATCGTCGTGAACGCGGACTTTGACGGCATGAACGCCATTGTCCGGCCATGTAATCGTAAACGTCGGCCCGGTCGCCGTGGGAACGAGTACGTTGTCCACATACCATTCAATGGTCAGCACGTCGGCGGCAACGTCGGTTAACATGCTGTCGAACGTGATCGGGCTGCCTTCATCAACTGTCATGGTCACCGGCAAATCGATCTGCGGCAGGACGTTGCGAACGAACAAGCGGGCCGTGTCGGTAAACGTGAACCCAAAGATCGTGAAGGCGGCCGCCACGGTATACGTCCCGTTGTCCGGCGGGACAAAACTGTAGGTGAACAACGTCGCGCCGGGAACTTCGACCCCGTTAACCAACCACTGGACAGTGCCAAGCGCGCCGTAATCTTGTGTTGCTGTGAACGCAACTGACTGACCTTCGTCGGCGATACGATCCGGCCCGAGCGAAACGTAACGCTGGTTGTCGAAGTCATAGTTGATATCGACGATGTTGTCGTTTTGGAGGTAGTCGCCATCAACGGCCACATACGTGCGGGAGACGCTGGGGTCCCAACTATCGTCAATGTGCTCTCGTAGTATCCGAGTGCCGCCCGGAATGCCGCGCAAGGCGTAGTTGCCGGCAACGTCGGTTATCGTGAACGGCTCAAACGGACTCAGCACCCCATCGTTGTTAAGATCGGCAAAAATGGTGACGCCTTGGGTCGGGCCCGAACCATATCTCACGCCGAAGACGGCACCGGCATTGCTGAACCGGCGGGAGTAGACTCCCTGGCCGCTGCCGTCCTGCAAATTGCTTTGCCACGCAGCCACGAAGCTGCCGTCGGCCGCCAGGGCAATCGCGGCGGCAACCTGGTCGCCAGTCGTGACGGTGTTGACCGCGAACTCCTGACCTAGCGGCACACCGAAGGCCGAGTAGCGCCGGGCAATGATGGCGAACCCATTACCGTCTTCGGCGGAGCTTTCCCAGGTAATCGTGAAGTCGCCTCGTATGTCCACGGCGATGGCTGGAAAACTCTGGAAGTCCGTGGTGTACACGTTGACCGGAATTTCCGACCCGACGGCAGCACCAGCGGCATTGAATCGCTGGGCGTTGATGCCTGTGTCGTCGCCATCCTGAATTGACATCCAGGTGATAACGAAGCTGCCATCGGCGGCGACGCCGACGCGCGACAATGATTGTTTGTCGGCCGTGTAGGTGTTGACTCGGAATTCACCAGCGACCGGGTTACCACTGGCGTCGAATTGTCGAGCGTAGACGCCGTGAAAGTTGCCGTCCTGTCCGAGGCTTGTCCATGTCACCACGAAAGAAAAGTTTGGTGCGGCTGCCACGGCAGGCACGCTTTGCACATTGGTTTCATTTACGTTGACGAGAAACCGCGAACCAAGTGCCGTGCCGATCGCGGAAAAACGGCGAGCATATACGCCATCGAGGTCGGCGTCGGGAGCATACCACGAAACGACAAATCGCCCGTCGGACGCCGACGACACAGAGACGGCAATGCGACTGGTATCTTTTGACACGCCGCTGTCAACAAAGATCTCGCCGCTCAGCGGCGAGCCGTCGGCCCCGAAGCGCCTTGCATAAACCGCATTTGATCCCGATTGTGTGCTGAACCAGGCGATCACGAAGCTGCCATCGCCTGCTGTGGAAATAGATGGGTACCGTTGGTCGTTGGTCGTCGTCATGTTGACGTGGATGTCGCTCGCGCCGAGCGGCGTGCCATCGGCGGCGTGACGCCGGGCGAATATACCATAGCCAGTTTCACCGGGGCCGCCGTTACTCTCCCATGTCACGACGTAACTGCCGTCCGCAGCCGTAGCGACTGCCGGCAGCGCTTGATCGCCGGTCGTGTAAACGTTGGCCCGCTGCTCCGAGATTGTCGGTCGCGGAGTCCCGGCGGCATAGTATTGTTGGGTGTAGACACCGGCGCTGCTGCCATCTTGAATACTGGCCCAAGCCACCACCAAATCACCCCGATAGTCCATGGCCAGTCGAGGTTGCGACTGAAAGTTGGTGGTGTACGAATTGACCGGGAATTCCGGTCCGACCAGCGAGCCGTCCGCCCCATAGCGGCGCGCGTAAATGCCGTTGGTCGCGGCGGCGTCTTGCCCGTAACTTTGCCAGACAATGGCAAAATCTCCATTGCTATCGATCGCAACCGCAGGCGCGCTTTGCGTACTGGTCGTATAGGCATTGACCTGTATTTCGGTGCCGCGTTTGCTCTGATCGGCTTTATACGCCTGAGCGAATACGTCGAAGCCGTTCACTTGGCCATTGCTATGCCAAGTGATGACGAACTCGCCCCGGTTATTCATCGCGATGTCGGGTGAGTACTGATTTCCCGTCGTATAGGTGTTGACCCGGAACTCCGTGCCCAACATCGCTGAGTCGACGCTGAAATGCCGCGCGGCAACGCCCAGCGCCAATTCGCCGGCTTGTGAATCACTGCTGTAGGCGATCACGAAATTGCCGTTGTAATCCATCGCGGCGACCGGATACGCTTGTTCAAGATTAGTTCCCGCATTGACGCGGAACTCGCCGCCGACGACGCCCCCAAGTGTGTTGTAGCGCTGGGCGTAAATGTCGAAGCCGTTGGCCCCGGGTTGCGTGCTATGCCACGCAACGACAGAGTCGCCATCGGAATCCATCGCCACGGTTGGGTATGCCTGTAAACTCAGCGTGGTCGTGTTCACGCGGAACTCGACACCCAAATCCTTGCCCGCGCTGTCATAGCGGCGGGCGTAAATGTCGTACCCGTGAGTGCCGGATTGCTGGTTGCTGTGCCAGACGACAGTGAAATTGCCTGACGCATCCATGGCCACGCGGCCGCCCACTTGATTGTTGGTCGTTCCGGTGTTGACCCGGAACTCAATTCCCTTCGGCGTGCCGTCGCGATAATAGCGCCGGCCGTAGAGGTCATAACCGTTCGCCGCCACGTGATTGCTCTGCCAGACCACGACGTAATCGCCATTGGTGTCCACGGCCACGCCAGGGTATGTCTGAATGTTCGTAGTGGAATTGTTCACACGGAACTCGCCGACGACGCTCTTGCCGCCAACTTGCACGTCAAAAGTCTGTTCGGACGTGCGACCACCATCGCTGACACGCACCGTGACCGGTACGATGCCCGTAAACCCGGCTAACGGTGTAATCGTGACGTTCTTACCGCTCGGCGTCACCGTGACCTGGGCTTCACTGCTGAAAGCGGAGTAAGTCAACGTCTGGCCAGGCGAGTCTGTGCCGGATAGCGTCAACACGCTGGACAGGCCGTTATCGACGAGCTGAACGCCGGGGTTGATCAAAACGGGTGCCGTGTTATTGGCGAACAACAGGCCGCTGCCAATCTTCGCTTGCAGTTCGCCCTTGGAGTAGTCGAAGAAAGCGTTGTTCAGACCGGCGTTGGTGCGCACGTCCAACAATTGGAGATTCGGCAACACGTTGCGGCTCAAGCGCACGGCGTCCGCCACCAGATGGCCGCTGCCCGCGTTGGTCAAATCAACGCGCAGGCTGGTGACGCCTACGGGAATCGTGACACTCACCAACTTCTGCCACGGCACGCCGCCCAACGTCGCCCCCACGGGCAACATGCTCTGCACTGTTTCCGCCGACGTGAGCAGCGTCACGTCATTGAACACGCTGTAGCGGGCGCGATCGGTGTGTGTTTCATCCGCGGTCCAAGTTGCCCACAAACCGTACGTTTGACCTGGCATCAATCCGGTCAGGGTGTACGATGCTATGCCTGTGCCAATTTCCGGCAGGATGCGATAGTCACCTTGAAACGCGCCCTTGTGCGCGCCGCCGACCCACGGGCCGGTCTCGGCGTAACCAGTCGCGCCGGCGTAAGTGACTTGGTTGTCCACAACGGCATGCCCGGCCAAGGCGTCGACATTCGTTAGACCGATCTGGCGCAGTTCAAGTTCCTTCAGGCTGCTAAACGCGGTAAACCCACTCAGATCGGCCGTGGTGAAACCGGTAACTCCGTTGTACTCCTGCTTGAGCGACAGGTATTCCAGCTTGCCCAAGTCGCCGTACGGCAACTTCCAGGTTTGGGCGTTTTCGAAGAACGTCAGGTTTTCCATGCTGAGCCAACGCAGTTCGGACATCTTCGCGGTGATTTCCCAAGGGTCCGCCGGAGTTGACAATTCCACTGTTCCGAAGACCTGAACCTCATCGAGATTCAGATAACGGAGGCTGGTGAGTCCTTTGAGATAGTATTCAGGGTCATGGTTGACATTGTTCTGTATCTGACTCACGCTGAGTTCGAAGAAGTCGTTTTTGAGATCGAGAAAGCGCAAGTTGTGCAAGCCGAGTTGACCGTGCGACTCGCGGCCGTAGCGGATGCCGGGCTCGAAGGCGGCCAGAAAGATGGCATCAATGCTGAGGTACTCGAGATTAGTGGCGTACTCCAGCCCGGCCGTGTCATAGTCGAACGCACGCTGGTAGGTTTCCACCAATTGGGTCATGTCGGTAGCGTAGATTGGCCGCAACAGCTCCGCGGTGCCGCCCGCAGGGGTGCCCACGAGGCCAAGTTGCCGGCCCAGATCGAGTGCCAAGTTCATCGTTGACGTGGCGGGGTACACGACCACGTCTTCGCTGGTCACGCCGTTGTCGAACGACTGGTTTTCACTCGTCGTCGGCCCGATCTGAAGATCAGAGCCATCCGTGTAGATGTCCTGGGCTTCGAAGAGCGAGGCGGTAATAAACGTGTCGTTGCCTGGACCCCCGAACATGGCATCGACGGCGTTGCCACCGGTGAATACGTCGTTGCCGTCGCCGCCGCGCAACTCATCGCGATCGGTGGGTGGATTGGTATCACCGAGCTTAGGTGCTTCAATCTCCAGCCGGAACGGCACCGAGCCGATTCGGGTGTAAGCGCTGAGGTTGTCGTCCATGAATGGGTCATACACGCGGACGTAGTAATCGCCGCTCGGCAGGTCGCGCAAGTCCACGATGCCTTGCCTGGAGGCGAACTTGCGGCCTTCGCCATCGTACAGATCGGTCACAACCCCTAGCCGTTGTGCCGCCAGCACCTGCAGGCGGCTGTGGTTGTTCGCATTGCCATCGAAACCGACCAAGTCAGGCGTTTTGCCAAACGTCATTCGTAGCGGCGTGATGGTGTTGTCGCTGGTGATCTTCAGGCCGATGAAGAGCCGGCCGCGCGCCAGTGCGGACCGAACCACTGCCGTCAGGTCGATGTTGCTGAATAGCGTCAATGGACTGGTCACCGCGCCAGTGAAGCTGAAGGCACCTGTGGCTTCTCCGCCGTCCGGAATCCAGGCATCGCCTTTTGGTTCGGCGTCCAGCGTTCGCAGTGTAACATTGCCGGCGAAGCTGGGCGTCGTGTACTTGACACC